>NZ_JBSFHA010000127.1:0-24751 GCF_053596855.1 Streptomyces sp. NPDC001617 | reverse complement strand
CCCCAATGATCACGAAGCCCGTGCCTGCTCTGCTATGCACCCCAACCGGTCACGGCCCGACCAACCGCCCGACCCCGGAACTCGCCCAAGCCCTGACGCCCCACTGGTCGACCCCGCATCGAGGAGCAGCCGTGGTGGGGCCGGTCCACAGACGTACGTCAATCGCGTCTCGCGAGGCACAGCCACGCCGTACACAGTCCCGTCTCCTCCAACTGCCGTGTCCAGGCGACCGGCGACCTCCGCCCCGACCCCCTCCCGCCGAGCCCCGGGCGCCACCAG
The DNA here is from genome assembly GCF_053596855.1 of Streptomyces sp. NPDC001617. Taxonomy (NCBI): domain Bacteria; kingdom Bacillati; phylum Actinomycetota; class Actinomycetes; order Kitasatosporales; family Streptomycetaceae; genus Streptomyces; species Streptomyces sp. NPDC001617. Next base: position 24,472 of record NZ_JBSFHA010000127.1, on the reverse strand, counting down.
AAACAGCCCCACCGAACAGCTCTCGACATCCGGATACCGGTCCACGAGATCGACCAGGCCTAGGACGCGCCGCGGCTCCGGTCGCGGCGGTGAAGTAGTCCTCGCAGGACGCGAACAGCCGGGCCACGCCCTCCTCGTCCTCGGGCAGCAGCTCCCGCACCTGGATCTCGTCCATGCCTCAGTACCTCGTCGCCTCGAACCACACCGTCTTGCCTCCCCCGGACGCCCTCGCCACCCCCCACTTGTCGACCACCGCGTCCAGCAGCACCAGCCCGCGCCCGCTCTCGGAGTCCGTACACAACTCGCCTTTCAGCACCGGCTGTTGAGCACACCCGTCGGTCAGCTCCACGCGTACCCCCGCCGTCTGCCGCAACACCAGCAGCACACAGCGCCGGTCCGGAACATGCCGTACGACATTGGCGACCAGCTCCGTCACACCGAGCTCCACGGCGTCCGACAGCTCCGGCAGTCCCCATTCCTGCAGCAACGAGCGGACGATACGGCGGATATGACGGGCCGAGTGGGCGCCCGCGGTGAGGCTCAGGCGGTAGGTGGGGGGAAAGTACAGGTTCATGGGACGAGCGTGACCTGGCCCAACTACTCTGGGCTACAAGGCGGATACAACCAGTCCCGCAGTCCGCAGGCAGTCGTCGCACCCAAGGGGGCCGTGCGTGACCCACATCCACACTCTCGACCCGGGCGCCTCACCCCTCGACTACTACGGCTACGAGTTGCGCCGGTACCGCGAGGCCGCAGGCCTGACCCAGCGTCAACTTGGGGACATCGTCAACTACACGGGCTCGATGGTGGGCCAGATCGAGACGGCGCGGAAACTGCCGACCCAGGACTTCAGCGAACGCGCGGACGCGGCGCTGGGGACGGGCGGGGCGCTGTCCCGGCTCGTCGAGCTGGTGATGCGGAGCCAACTACCGTCGTGGTTCAGGCAGGTTGCCGAGCTTCAGGCGCGGGCGACCGAGATCTGCTCCTTCGAGATTCACATGATTCACGGTCTCCTGCAGACCCCAGCGTACGCACGTGCCGTGCTCGGCGTACTCGACCGGACCAACCTCGACGACCGCACCGCCGTACGAATGGCTCGGCAAAGCATCTTCGAGAAGGAGGAGCCGCCGGTCTTCTGGGCCGTCCTGAGCGAAGCAGCCCTGTATCAGGAGGTTGGCGACCGGGAGACCATGCGCGGTCAACTGGCCCATCTGTTGGGCTTCCAGCACGACCCGCGGATCAACATCCAGATCCTGCCGTTCACGGCCGGAGCCCACGCGGGACTGACGGGCTCGTTCGACCTCTACCGGTTTGCGAGCGATCCGTCCATCGTCTACACCGAGGGATACGGAAGCGCGCACCCGACCGCGAATCCGGACACCGTCAAGGACTGCTCGCTCCGTTACGATCATCTCCAAGCCGCCGCGCTGTCCCTCAATGACTCGGCGGAGCTGATCCGGCGCGTAATGGAGGAACGCTATGGAGAATCAAGCGACCCAGTGGCGTAAGTCCAGTTACAGCAGCGACCAGGGCGGCAACTGCATCGAGGTCGCCGAACTCCCCGCCGACACCATCGCCATCCGCGACTCCAAAACCCCCGCCGGGCCGGTACTCACCCTCCGGCCCGACGCGTTCCGTCGCTTCGTTTCCTGGAGCGGTACTACACCTGGGATCTGACACCCCCTTCCCGTGCCACCCGCCAGGATCTCCACTCCTTGCGGAGCATGAAGCCACGCAGGGCCGCGACGGCCAGGAACAGCAGACCGATGCCGAGCCTGGCCCAGCCTCCCGCCGTGACGAACCAGTAGAAGGCCAGGCCGGTGAAGAAGAGGGCGATCGCGATGGCCAACGGCTCGCGTATGTACCAGGGCAGGACGCGGAGGATCAGACTGATCAGCATGGCGAAAGTTGACCAGACCGCGTCAATTTACGCCATGTATGAGAGCCCTTACAGCCGCTGAAGGATCGTCCCGGTGGCCAGCCCACCCCCCGCGCACATGGTGATGAGCGCGAACTCCTTGTCCGTCCGCTCCAGTTCATGAAGTGCCGTGGTGATGAGCCGGGCCCCCGTGGACCCCACGGGGTGCCCGAGTGCGATCGCACCGCCGTTCACGTTGACCTTCTCCAGGTCCTGCTCGAAGACCTGCGCCCAGCTCAACACCACTGAGGCGAAGGCCTCGTTGATCTCGACGACGTCGATGTCCTTCAGGGACATGCCCGCCTTGCCCAGCACGGCCCGGGTCGCGTCGATCGGCCCGTCGAGGTGGAAGTGCGGGTCGGCGCCCACGAGCGCCTGCGCCACGATCCGCGCCCGAGGCCTCAGCTTCAGCGCCCGGGCCATCCGCTTGGACGCCCACATGATCGCCGACGCGCCATCGCTGATCTGCGACGAGTTGCCCGCCGTATGGATGGCCGTCGGCATGACCGGCTTCAGCCCGGCCAGCGCCTCCATGGACGTGTCGCGCAGCCCCTCGTCCCGGTCGACGAGCCGCCACATGCCCTGCCCGGCACGCTGCTCGTCCTCCGTCGTCGGCACCTGGACCGCGAACGTCTCCTTCTTGAACCGCTCCTCGGCCCACGCCACGGCGGCCCGCTCCTGCGAGATGAGCCCCAGCGAGTCGACGTTCTCCCGCGTCAGCCCCCGGTGACGGGCGATCCGCTCCGCCGCCTCGAACTGGTTGGGCAGGTCCACGTTCCACTCGTCCGGGAACGGCTTCCCGGGCCCGTGCTTGGACCCCGACCCCAGCGGCACACGGGACATCGCCTCGACGCCGCACGAGATACCGATATCGATCACCCCCGCCGCGACCATGTTGGCCACCATGTGCGAGGCCTGCTGCGAGGAGCCGCACTGGCAGTCGACCGTCGTCGCCGCCGTCTCGTACGGCAGCCCCATGGTCAGCCAGGCTGTGCGGGCGGGGTTCATGGACTGTTCGCCGGCGTGGGTCACCGTGCCGCCGACGATCTGTTCGACCGCGTCGGCGGGGATGCCGGTACGGCCGAGGAGTTCACGGTAGGTCTCGCCCAGGAGGTAGGCGGGATGCAGGTTGGCGAGCGCTCCGCCGCGCCTGCCGATGGGGGTGCGTACGGCTTCGACGATCACGGGTTCCGCGGCCATGGGGAGGTCCTCTCCTCGGGTACCCGCGCGGCGCGGGGGCGTCCCGGCCGACCCCGCCACGCTGAACTAGTACGTGTTCTAGTTCTGTGTGCAGTCTGCTGAATCCCTGTCCACAACCGCAAGGGGTGTGCACGCAATTGGGTTCGCCATGCCTCTTGCCTCTTGTAGAACCCGTTACTACCTTCACGACAACCCTGATTTCTGATGGACCGTCAGAATCGACGTCAGAATCCGAGCCGCGCAAGCTGGAGTAGCCCATGTCCTGTCCAGCTCTCCCCGAGGGGTTCGACTTCACCGACCCCGATCTGCTGCAAGCGCGTGTGCCCCTGCCGGAGTTCGCCGAGCTGCGCCGGGCCGAACCCGTCCGCTGGGTGCCCCAGTCGGGCAACATCGCCGGCTTCCAGGACGAGGGCTACTGGGCCGTGACCCGGCACGCCGACGTCAAGTACGTCTCCACGCACCCGGAGCTGTTCTCCTCGTACCTCAACACGGCGATCATCCGCTTCAACGAGCACATCGAGCGCGACGCGATCGACGCACAACGCCTGATCCTGCTCAACATGGACCCGCCGGAGCACACGCGCGTCCGCCAGATCGTGCAGCGCATCTTCACCCCGCGCGCCATCCGGGCGCTGGAGGAACGCCTGCGCGACCGGGCCCACAGCATCGCGGCGGCCGCACGCGCCCACCCCGGCCCCTTCGACTTCGTCACCGAGGTCGCCTGCGAACTGCCCCTCCAGGCCATCGCGGAGCTCATCGGCATCCCACAGGACGACCGGTCCAAGATCTTCGACTGGTCCAACAAGATGATCTCGTACGACGATCCCGAGTACGCCATCACGGAGGAGGTCGGCGCGGAGTCGGCCACCGAGCTGATCGCGTACGCGATGAACATGTCCGCCGATCGCAAGCAGTGCCCGGCGAAGGACATCGTCACGACCCTCGTGGCCGCCGAGGACGAGGGCAACCTCAACTCCGACGAGTTCGGCTTCTTCGTCCTCATGCTGGCCGTCGCCGGCAACGAGACCACCCGTAACGCCATCACGCACGGCATGCACGCGTTCCTGACCCACCCCGACCAGTGGGACCTCTACAAGCGCGAGCGCCCGGCCACCGCGGCCGAGGAGATCGTCCGCTGGGCGACCCCGGTCAACGCCTTCCAGCGCACCGCCACCCAGGACCTCGAACTCGGCGGCAAGCAGATCAAGAAGGGCGACCGCGTCGGCATCTTCTACGCCGCCGCCAACCACGACCCCGAGGTCTTCACCGACCCCGACGCCTTCGACATCCTCCGCGATCCCAACCCCCACCTGGGCTTCGGCGGCGGAGGCCCCCACTACTGCCTGGGCAAGTCCCTGGCCGTCCTGGAAATCGACCTGATCTTCAACGCGATCGCCGACGCCCTCCCGGGCCTCACCCTCGCGGGCGACCCCAACCGCCTGCGCTCCGCCTGGATCAACGGCGTCAAACACCTTCAGGTACAAGCGGACTGACGATCTCGGGCCGGCGGTCTCCCGGACCCGCCGGCCCGTCCCGCGGATCTCGAGGGAGGCAGGAACATCCCCCCTACGCCCCGTTCCTGCCTCCCCCGAGACCGGCGGCAGCGACCGGTTCGCCCTTCTCCTCGGCGGCCGGGGCGACCGCCGTACGCGCTCTCGGGCCCTGCAGCAGATACGACAGCCCGAAGCCCGCGCCCACGACCACCGCGCCGCCCACCGCGTCCAGCACCCAGTGGTTTCCGGTGGCGACGATCGCCGACACCGTGAAGAACGGATGCAGCAGGCCCAGGGCCTTCATCCACCACTTCGGCGCGATGATCGCGATCACCACTCCGCACCACAGCGACCAGCCGAAGTGCAGTGATGGCATCGCCGCGTACTGGTTGGTCAGGGCCGTCAGGGTGCCGTAGTCGGGCTTGGAGAAGTTCTGGACGCCGTGGACCGTGTCGATGATCCCGAGGCCGGGGAGGAGGCGGGGCGGGGCGAGGGGGTAGAGCCAGAAGCCGACCAGGGCGAGGAGCGTGGCGAAGCCGAGGGAGGCGCGGGCCCAGCGGTAGTCGACCGGGCGGCGCCAGTAGAGGACGCCGAGGACGGTCAGCGGGACCACGAAGTGGAAGGACTCGTAGTAGAAGTCGAAGAAGTTGCGGAGCAGGTCGACCTTCACCACCGCGTGGTTGACCCAGTGCTCGATGTCGATGTGCAGGAAGCGTTCGATGTCGAGGATCTGGTGGCCGTGGTGCTCGGCCCGCGCCCGCCCCTCCTCGTTCGAGCCGCCCGTCGCCGCGAGTCTGACCTTCTGGTACGCCGCGTACGTGACGCGGATCAGGAGCAGTTCCAGGAGGAGGTTCGGGCGGGTGAGGACCCGGCGCAGGTACGGGATCAGCGGGACGTGCCGGAAGCGCGCCGGTACCGGTTCGGCGTACTCGGTCGGGATCGGTGCCTGGTAGTACGACGACGTACGGGAGAGGAACGGGACCACCGTCGCGGCGGCCAGTGCGGCGAGCAGGACGACGTTGTCACGCAGGGGGTCCATCGCCGCCATGTTCGGCAGCATCATCTTCGCCGGCAGCGTCATGACCAGGATGACGGCCACCGGCCAGACGTAGCGGTCCGAGGCCCGCTTGCCGACCCGCCCCACCACCGCGAGCAGCACCCACAGCAGCTGGTGCTGCCAGGTGGTCGGGGAGACCGCGATCGCCGCGCAGCCGGTGATGGCCACGGCGAGGAGGAGCTGCCCGTCGCGCGCGTAGTGGACGGCCCGGCGGACGCCGAGGACGGCCACGGCCGTGCCCAGCGTGAAGAAGAGGGCGATCTCCAGCGGGCCGGTGAGGCCCAGTCGGAGCAGCGCGCCGTGCAGGGACTGGTTGGCGAGATCGTCGGCCTTGCCGCCCAGGCCGGTGCCCGCCATGTGGTGGACCCAGTAGGTGTACGAGTCGTGCGGCATCGCCGCCCAGGCGAGCGCCGTGGAGGCGGCGAAGGTCAGCCCGGTGGAAAGGGCCGCGCGCCTGCGGCCGGTGAACCACAGCAGCGGCGCGAAGAGCAGCACCGTCGGCTGGAGGGCGGCGGCGAGGCCGATCAGCAGGCCGCCGGTGCGCTCGCCGCGCACGACGAAGCAGCCGACCAGGACGAGCAGGACCGGGATGATGCTGGTCTGGCCGAGCCACAGCGCGTTGCGCACCGGCAGCGACAGCATGAGCAGGCTGATCGCGACCGGCGCGGCCAGCAGCGCGGTGCGCCGGCTGACCGGCTGCGGCAGGGCGCGGGCGACCACCAGACCGAGCGCCACGACCAGCAGCAGCGTGCCGAAGGTCCAGCCCCAGCCGAGCGCCTGCTCGGCCGCCCGGGTGAGCGGCTTGAGGACCAGGCCCCCGAAGGGGGTACCGGTGAACTGCGTCGAGTCGTACAACGACCCCTTCACATGCAGGACGCCGTTCGGACCGACCCAGGTCTCGAGGTCCGTCAGCCGCTCGCCCCTCGGCGTACTGAGGACGACGGCCACCTGCCGTACGGCGAGGACCGCCGCGACCAGCCACAGGCCCAGGCGGGCCGCGCGCAGACGACCCCTCACCCCGCCGACAGCCGTCGCCCCGTAGGCTCCCGCCGGTCGCCCGCTGTGCTCCACGTTCGCCACGCCTCGTCGGCCTCCCGCCCCGTTGCTCCGTGCGCCCCCTGAGAGAGACGCAGGCTACCCCGGCTTCACCTGACGTCCCTCCTCCTTTTGTCTGGATGACGATAGTCCGCCGGGGGTGGGGTTGCTCGCGCGGGACGCGATATGGATCACAACTGGGCGGGTTCTGCCCGGGAGCGGGCATTCGAGTCCCCGCACACCCCGTTTACGTGTATGGCGCAACGACGCGCGCCGGGCCCCGTCGGCCTCTGTCACGACCCCGCCGGTCGTCGCCGACTCGGCCAAAGGAACCACACCGCGACACCGCCGATCACGGCCGCGGCCATCATGGAGTAAGCGGGCATCATCATGTTGCCGGTCGCGCCCATCAGGGCTGTGAAGGCGTCGATTCAGTCGAGTCAACCGAGTCACCCGATTCACCCGATTCAGTCGATGAAAGGCACAGGTGCATGAGCGAGTCGCAGGTCTGGGACGACGTGGACGACTACTTCACCGCCCACCTCTCCCCGAACGACGAAGCCCTGGAAGCGGCCGTGCGCGACAGCGAGGCGGCCGGCCTCCCGCACATCGCGGTCAGCGCACCCCAGGGCAAGCTCCTGCAGCTCCTCGCCGAGATCCAGGGCGCCCGCACCGTCCTGGAGATCGGCACCCTCGGCGGCTACAGCGCCATCTGGCTGGCCCGCGCCCTGCCCGCCGACGGCCGGCTGATCTCCCTGGAGTACAGCGCCCGGCACGCCGAGGTCGCCACCCGCAACCTCGCGCGGGCGGGCCTGGACCGCGTGGCCGAGGTCCGCGTCGGCCCCGCCCTGGAGTCGCTGCCCAAGCTCGCCGACGAGAACCCGGCCCCCTTCGACCTCGTCTTCATCGACGCCGACAAGGCCAACAACCCGCACTACGTGGAGTGGGCGCTCCGGCTGACCCGCGCGGGCAGCCTGATCGTCCTCGACAACGTCGTACGGCAGGGCCGGGTCGCCGACCCGGACAGCACCTCGCCGGACGTGGTCGGCACCCGCACCGCGCTCGAACTGATCGGCAGCCACCCGAGGCTGACGGGCACGGCGATCCAGACGGTGGGCAGCAAGGGGTACGACGGGTTCGCGCTGGCGCGGGTGCTGGCGTAGTCCGTCGGGCCCTCCCCCGGCTCAGTCGGTCTTCGGTTCGAGACTGAACGCGGGGTACGTCGGCGTGGGGATACCGAACTGGTCGGGCGACGACGGTGCGGCGGAGGCCGTGGGCCTGCCGTTCGCGTCGCACAGGCCCGGTGAGGTCGGCGCGTACACGTGGTAGTCGGTCACCCGCTCGGTGGGGAAGGTGACGGTGTCGCCGAGGAGGGAGTTGCCCGTGCTGATCTGCGTCGGCAGCTCGCGGGACTTGAGCGGTCCGCCGACGTAGATCGCCTCCAGGAAGCCGTCACAGGGGCGGAGGGTCGCGAAGCCCTTCGGCGGGTGCACGGTGTGGGCGGTGCGGCCGTCGATGTGCAGTTCAGTGCGCTTCAGGGACTTGATGGCGAAGCTGTAGTTCACCTCGGAGCCGAGCGGGTCGGCGGCCGAGGAGGCGTCGGCCGGCCGGTAGTTGATCCGCCAGTACTGGACCTGGACGGTGACCCGGTCGCAGATCGGCCCTTCGAGGCCGGGCGTGGACTTGCCGAAGGTGACCACCCCCGCGTCCGCGGAGGGCTGGCCGATCTGCCCGAAGTGGACCCAGTCCGCCGCCTGCTTCGTGCTCCACTTCGCGCTGGGGTGACAGCCGGCGGCGTTCGTGGCGTACGCGTACGACGGTTTGGCCGCGGGGGGCGAGGCCGTGGCCGAGGGGCTCGATGCGGTGGCGGTCGCGGTCGTGGACGTGGACGTGTCGGGTGCGGCGTCGTCGTCGCCACCGCCCGAGCAGGCGGCGGCCAACGGGACCGCCGCCGCGACGAGCACCACTGCGAGCCGTATGCGTCTGATCCGTCTGTGTGACGCGGCCATTCCGTCCCCCGTCCTTTCGGTCGATCACCATGCTCCTGGGGGAAGTTGCCCAGAACGTCCGCTCTCAGACCTCAGAACTCGTGATAAAAGCCGACGTTGACGCTGCGCGGGGCGGTGCGGTCGCGGACGACGATCTCGCCGTTGCCTCCCCGGGGCAGGGTCACGGTGCCGCCGTAGGCGAGGGGCTGGGCGTACTCCCCCACCACCAGCCGCACCTCCGACGAGGGATCGGGCTGTGAACCCTGCAGCCAGGTCACCTGCCAGGTCCCCTCGGGCCCGCACAGGAATTCCAGGTGGACCCGCGAGACGAACAGCCAGTCGTCGGGCGTCACCAGACGGCACACCGCCCGGTCCCGGCCCACTCGCAGCACGGCACCGGGCTCACTCGGCGCGTCGGCCATCTGCATGCCGGCCGTGGCCCCCTCTTCCCCGGAGACGGTGGCCATGGTCAGTTCGAGCACGTGCACTCCTCTTGAAGTGTCCTTACGCAGCGGCCGCATGATAAATCGCCTGGGCATACCGCGTCCGGCACAATGGACTCATGACCGAGCGAAAGCCACCGGGTGTCCCGTTCGAGTCCTGGGTGGACCAGCAGATCCGTGCCGCGGAACGACGCGGAGAGTTCGCTCAACTCGCGGGCGCGGGCAAGCCGTTGCCGGCCGGCAGCGACACGACGTACGACGAACTGTGGTGGATCAAGCAGAAGATGGCCCGCGAGGGGCTGTCGGTCCTGCCGCCGACGCTGGCCCTGCGCAAGGAGGCCGAGGACACGCTCGCGGCGGCGTACGCGGCATCCTCCGAACGCATCGCGCGCAAACTGATCACGGACGTCAACGTCAAGATCCGCGACATGATGTACAAGCCGCCGCCCGGGCCCCCGCTGGGGATGAAGCCGTACGACGTCGAGGAGGTCGTACGGGAGTGGCGGGAGCGCCGGACGGCGGCGGGTGGGGCTGAAGAAGGCTCAGCCGTGTAGCAGGCGTTCGGCCAGGTCGCGGTAGTCACGCAGGGCGAGGCGGAGCTGCTCGGTGTCGGGGTGCGAGTCCTTGGTCCCCTTCGCGTCACCTTCCTGCCAGGACATCCGCAGCGTCCGCCGACGCCGCGTCACGGCCTCGACGAACCGCCCGGCGATCTCCTCGACCACCTGATCGGCCTCGGCGACCGCGTCCCGGGGCCCGTCGACGAACCCGGACACGGCGTGGCGCAGCCGGAGCTGGAGCTTGTCGGACTCGTCGTGGGGGAAGAGGCGGGGGCCTTCGGCTCCGGAGGTGGTGTCGGTGCGACGGGGGGTGCTTGTGGGGCCGGGGGTGGTGGCGGTGCGAGCGGCGGCGCCCGCCGGACCCGATACGCCGATCGCCGTGGTGTCGCCACCGCGCCGTTGATCTCGGTCGCCCGATGCCGTCGTGTCGTGGCCGGCCTGCCCGCCGGCACGGTCTGCGTCGGTCGTCGTCATGGCCCCGGGGGCCGTCTGACGGGCGGCGGCCGCGGAGTCCGCAGCGGCATCGCGGTCGGGGACGCGCGCCTTGGGGTCGGTGGCCTCGGACGGGGTCGGCGTCACGATCCGGCCCTCCGCCCGGTCGCCGTCACCGGGCGCGGTCTCTCGGCCGCGCCCGGCGCTCGCGCCCGTTTCCCGAGACCCACGGTCACTCGCCCCGGACGGGGTCGGCGCGACCGTCCCCCCTTCGGTGCGATCGGCGGTCTCACCCGCCACCCGCGCGTACCCGCGCCCGGTGCGGCCACCACCCTCGCCCGACGTCTCACCCTCGGGAGGCGTGGGCGTCACCGTCCGCCCCTCCGCCCTACCGGCACCCGGCACGCCCTCACGGCCCGCGGTCTCACCCGCCACCCGCGCGTACCCGCGCCCCGTGCGGCCACCACCCTCGCCCGACGTCTCACCCTCGCGAGGCGTGGGCGTCACCGTCCGCCCCTCCGCCCCACCGGCACCCAGCACGCCCTCACCGTCCGCGGTCTCACCCGCCCCCCGCGCGTACCCGCGCCCGGTGCGGCCGCCGCCCTCGTCCGGTGCCTCGCCCTCGGGCGGTGTCGGTGCCACTGTTCGCCGCTGTGTGTCGTCGTCCCCCGGTGTGCGCCCGCGGTTCGTGCCAGGGCCCGTCGTCGCGTCCGTCATGTCGGTCAGCTCCCCTTCGCGTGCCTTCGGGTGAAGGCCCACGGCACGTGGCCGCGACCCTCGTCGTGGCCGTCCGCGTGGGCGGCGGGCGCCAGGGTCTTCTCGTCGCGGCGGTCCGTCGTCATCAGGTCGTCGAAGAGTGCGCGGGCCTCGACCATGGCCTCCCGCATCTCCTCCGTGTCGGCCCGGTCTCCGTCCTGCCCGCCCGCACCCACGCGGGCGACCCGATGGACGTGCCGGTAGCCGTGCACGTGGTCGGCGTGGTGCACGGAGAGCGCGGCGAGCTGCTCCTCGTACTCGCGGCCGTCCGGGAAGCCCCGCGCGGCGGCCACTTCCGCCAGCAGCCGGTCCGCCTCGGCGACCGCGTCCTGGGGCGCGTCGACGAACCGCTCCTGCGCGGCCGTCCAGCGGGCCGCGTACTGCTCGCGCAGGCCCGCCTCCAGCGGCTCCTCGCGCAGCGAACCGTGCCGCTCCACGCGCTCGGTGAGCTCACGTTCGGCGGCCTTGGAGTCCCCGTCGTGCCGGGCCAGCGTGCGGGCGTACTCGGGCCCGAAGCGCTGCTTCAGGTCCCGGCCGCCACGGGGGCCCTTGGCACGCAGAGTCAGGGCGGCCGCTACAACGACCACGGCCGCCACGATCACGATCAGAGCGATGATCATGCCTGTGGACATGGGTGCCTTCCGATGTGTCGGCCCAACGGGCCGGTTCCCCCACCGGGTCACCCGGAAGGCACCGCCCAAACGGCACGGGCAGGGGTCACTCGGGAAGCGCTCAGGGCGCGAAGCGGCGCAGGCCGGTCACCGACCACACCGTCGCGATGCGCCCTCCGCTAGGAGTTCTTCGCCGCCCGGGCCCGATGAGCCGCGACCGTCGTCCGGCTCGCGCACGCGTTGGAGCAGAACCGGCGCGTGCGGTTCCGTGACTGGTCCACGAAGTAGTTTCCGCACCCGGCCGCGGCGCACCGCCCCAGCGTCACCGCCGGATCCCCGGCCACGACCAGGGCGAGCTTGGCGGCGATCAGCTGGCCGACCCAGCGCCTCGCCGGGGTGCCGTTGCGGCTGAAGTGGATGTGCCAGCCGCCGAGGCCGTCATGGTCGGACAGGTGCATTTCCGGCGGGTAGTCGCGCAGCAGGCGGTGCACGGCGTCAGGGGCGGTGCCGTCGACCGACTGCGCCAGGGCCGTGCGCACGAGGTCCGGCAGCTCGCCGTAGTCGCCGTCCGGCGGCGGAGTGACCTCGTGTTCCGCGAAGAACGCGGCGACCAGTTCGCCGTGCCGGTCGAGGGTCCCGGTGTTGGCCAGCTCGACGGCCAGCCGCGTCACGTTCCCAATGTAGTCACCGTATTGCACTTGACCACCTACATCGCCGCTTCTTAATGTAGGCGTCATGTTATCTGATGACACCTACATAGCCCGCCGTCTGATGCTGCTCGGGGAGTGGGACAGCGCGCTCGCCGTCCTGGGCCCGGACGCCGATCCGGAGCTGCGCGCGGAGATCGCCGTCGACCGCTGGTTCTTCCGGATCGAGGGTCATGAGGAGGCCGAGAAGGCGGTCGCGGCGCTCGATCCCGTATCGCCGACCGCGCACCTGCTCACGGCCCGACTGGCCTACAGCCGCCTGCTGTTCCGGCGCGACGCCCGCGCCGACGACCGCGCCGTGGCCGAGGCCGGCTACCGCGCGGCGGCCGAGAGCGGCGACGAGAAGCAGCGCGCCTGGGCCGAGTACCACTGGGCCGTCCTGCTGGACAACATCGACGAGGACCCGGCCGGCGCCCTCCCGCGCTACGAGACAGCGCTCGCGATCGCGACGAAGACCGGCGACGGCTACTTCGAGTCCTACATCATCCGGCACCTCGCACCGCACAAGGAGCCCGCCGAGCGGATGGCGATGCTGCGCCGCTCGCTCCACCTGCGCGCCGCGCTCGGCGCCCGGCCCCAGACGATCGCCGCGCAGGCCCTCCTCGCCGACAACCTCCCCGAGAACGACCCCGAGCGCGCCGAGCTCATACGGACCTTCCGCCCGGGTGCGGAAGAACTGCGCATCGGCTGGCTCCTGTCCGGGGGCTGATCCGCCGAGCACCCGTGGGCTCCCCGGCGGTCACGGCATATTCGCTTGCGTGGGCGACACGCCGCTTCCGCAGAATGGCCGGATGACGACGAGCTGGACCATCGCCCCCGAGCCCTTCGACTCCCCCGTCGCGACGGCCCTCTGGCGGGCGTACTACACGGAGGTCAGCGACCGCTACTACCTCCTGCACGAGGGGCGCAGGACCGATCCGGACGAGCTGGAGCGGGAGGTCGCCGCCCGCACCGGCGCCGAACTCGCCCCGCCCGCAGGGCAGTTGCTCGTCGGACGGTACGGGGGCGAGCCGGCGGGTTCGGCGGGGGTACGGCTGCTCGACGCGACGACCGCCGAGCTGACCCGGGTGTTCGTGCTCAGGGAGCTGCGCGGCAGGGGCGGAGCCGCGCTGCTGGTGCGGGCCGCCGAGGAGGCCGCCCGGGACCTGGGCGCCGCCCACCTGATCCTCGACACCCGAGCCGACCTCACCGAGGCCCGCGCCCTGTATGCCCGCCTGGGCTACGCGGAGACCGCGCCGCACAACGACGACACGTACGCCGACCACTGGTTCCGCAAGGACCTGCTCAACTGACCTTCCCCGCGGAGCCGTTGTGCGGCTGCTCCCGTTCCGAACCGCACAGCTCGTCGTTCAGTTCCTTGACCAGCCGTGCCAGATCGGTCGGCCGGTCGGGTCCCCACCAGTCGCCCAGCAACGCGGCGAGGGACTCCTCGCGGGCCCGCGACAGCCGCTCCGCGACCTCACGGCCGGTGTCGGTGAGGACGAGGTCGAGGCCCTCCCGGGTCGCCAGGCGCCGTTCCTCGACCTGGCGGGCCGCGTCGAGGATCACGTTCAGCGGCACGGCGCTGCGGTCCGCCAGCACCGCCGGCTCCGTCCAGCCGTACCGCTTGATCCGCAGCAACAGCCAACTCGCCGCCGGGAGAAGGTCGTAGCCCGCGCGTTCGGTGATCTCCCGGTAGATCTCCCGTCGGCCCTCCCGTGTGCCCAGCACGGAGAGCGCACGGCACACCTCGTCGTACGACGACCGCTCGACCGGGTTGCTGGCCAGCGTCTCCGTGACGTCGGGCGCGGTGACGGACCCGCGCAGCGGGTCCTCCTTCAGGAACCAGGCGAGTACGAAGCCGAAGGCGGCGACGGGGGCGGCGTACAGGAACACATCGGTGATGGACGAGGCGTAGGCGTGCAGGGCGGGTCCGCGCAGGGTCGGGGGGAGTGAACCGATGCCCCGGGGGTCGGACTTGAGGGCGTCCGGCGAGACACCGCCGGGCAGCCGTACGCCCCGGAACGCGTCCGTCAGCTTGTCGCCGAGGCGGCTCGCGAAGATCGTGCCGAAGATGGCCACGCCGAAGGAGGCTCCGATGGAGCGGAAGAAGGTGGCCCCGGATGTGGCGACGCCGAGATCCTCGTACGAGACCGCGTTCTGCACGATCAGCACCAACACCTGCATGACCAGGCCGAGTCCGAGGCCGAAGACGAAGAAATAGACACTCATCTCAGCCGTGGAGCTGCCCTCGTCGAGCTGGTGGAGGAAGAGCAGCCCCAAGGTGGTGACCGCTGTCCCTGTGACCGGGAACACCTTCCACCGCCCCGTCCTGCTGACGATCTGTCCGGAGGCCGTGGACGACAGCAGCATCCCGAACACCATCGGCAGCATGTGCACACCGGACATGGTGGGCGAGACGCCCTGCACGACCTGCAGAAAGGTCGGCAGATAGGTCATCGCGCCGAACATCGCGAAGCCGACGATGAAGCTGATGACCGCGGCGAGGGTGAAGGTGCGGATGCGGAACAGCTTGAGCGGGAGGACGGGTTCGGACGCCCGCCGTTCCACGAGCACGAAGGCGACGGCGAGCACCGCTCCCGCCACGGCCAGTCCGACGATCTGCGCCGAGCCCCAGCTCCATGTCGTGCCGCCGAGGGAGGCCACCAGCACCAGGCAGGTGGCGACGGACGCGATCAGGAAGGTGCCGAGGTAGTCGATGACATGGCGGGTGGCCTTGCGCGGGATGCGCAGCACGCCCGCGATCACGGCGAGCGCGACGACGCCCACCGGGAGGTTGACGTAGAACACCCAACGCCAGCTCAGATGCTCGGTGAACAGACCGCCCAGCAGCGGGCCGAGCACGCTCGTCGCTCCGAACACCGCCCCGAACAGGCCCTGGTAGCGGCCGCGTTCGCGGGGCGGGACCACGTCCCCGACGATCGCCATCGACAGCACCATCAAACCGCCGCCGCCGAGCCCCTGAACCGCCCGGAACCCGATCAACTCCGGCATGTTCTGGGCCATTCCGCAGAGCGCGGAGCCGATGAGGAAGATGACGATGGCGGTCTGGAAGAGCCGCTTCCGGCCGTACTGGTCGCCGAGTTTGCCCCACAGCGGGGTCGCGGCCGTCGAGGCCAGCAGGTACGCGGTGACCACCCACGACAGGTGTTCCAGACCGCCGAGGTCACTGACGATCGTCGGCAGCGCGGTCGACACGATGGTCTGGTCGAGCGCGGCGAGCAGCATCCCGAGGAGCAGCGCGCCGATCGAGACGAGGACGTTCCCGGGCACATGCGGATCCCGTGCCTCCTGCCGATGCCCGGTCACCGCGGGCGCATCCCCTGCCATCAGACCTCCCAAGGAATTGGTGCCCTTCCATCGTGGTCGGAGTGACCGGATATGGCCTGTCGAGTCCTGCGGAGGGCGGTATTCCGGGGGCTTGTGGAAGACGAGGTGGAGGAGATCTGAATAATGTCTGGGGTTCGCGAGGAGAGCGTGGAGGGAGGGATGAACACGTGACAGACCCGAAAGGTCACCTGTGCCCGGAGTGCGGTGCGCCGAGAGGCACCGACAACACCCCGTCCTGCGGCTGCACACAGCGGGCCGCCGACGCCCTGCGCGACACCCGTACGGCGGAGGCGGCGGCCGCGGAGGACTTCGACCCACTGCGCATACGGCCGTACGTCGAGCTGGAAGGCTCGACAGGAGGGGCGCTGGAAGGCTCGGCAGAAGAGGCGCCGGAGGGCGAGGCCGACGCGACCATGCGGTTGCGGGCCGTGCCGGGTGATGTGGGCGCCCCGTCCGTGTTGCCGACCCCGCTCGCGCCCTCCACCGATGACCCCCGTACGCAGGATCTACGGCTGTTCGAGGCACCCGACGCGGACGAGGAGACCGGTGATGCGCGTCCGTCGCGTCATCGGCGCCGTACCGTCCTGCTCGGTGTCGGCGGGGCTCTGGTGGCCGTCGTGGCCGCGGCCGGGCTGGCCAGCGGGGTGTTCTCCTACCAGACGCCGTCGCGGGACACGGCCCTGCCGGACGACGTACGGGCGAGCGTGCCGGACGCGTCGACGAGCTCGGCGTCCCGGTCTCCGTCGGGTGCGGCCACGTCGCTGCGGCCCGCGCCCCCTGCCGCGCAGGTGAGCAGCAGCCCGTCCTCCTCGCCGTCCCCGTCGGCGTCCAGCCCCTCACCGACCCCGTCCCGCTCGACGACCCCGACGACGACCCCACCGACGGCCACCGCCACCGGCACGGTCACCTCCAGCGACCAGCAGAGCCAGCCGCCGGTCCTGCGCCGCGGGGACAGCGGGCCCGAGGTGACGGAGCTGGAGCTGCGGCTGACCCAACTCGGCCTGTACACACGGAAGGCGAGCGGCCACTACAACGAGGGCGTCGAGGACGCCGTGACGCGGTATCAGCAGGCGCGGGGGCTCGAGGTGCCGGAGTTCGGGGTGTACGACCTCACGACGCGGTCCCACCTGGAATCGGAGACGACGGAGCCCTGAGCGTTTGTCAGCCCGTCCGGCGTGTGAGGACGAGGCCCCTTCAGGGCCGAACGGGGGCCTGGGGGCGAAGCCCCCGGAACACCGTCACTGTACGTACAGCCGAATCGTCCCGTCGGCCGCACCCTCGACCCGCACCTGTGTGAGGTCCCGCACCACCACGTCCGGCTCGTGGAAGTCCGCCCGGGCGCCCACGCCCACCACCCGCATCCCCGCGGCGCGCCCGGCGGCGATCCCCGCCGCCGAGTCCTCGAAGACGATGCAGTCGGCCGGATCGATGCCCAGCTCGGCGGCGCCCTTCAGAAACCCTTCCGGGTCCGGCTTGCTCGCCCCCACGCACTCCGCCGTCACCCGCACCTCCGGCAGCGCCAGCCCCGCCGCCGCCATCCGTGCCGTGGACAGCGCGACGTCCGCCGACGTCACCAGCGCGTGCGGCAGCCCCTTCAGGGACGCCAGGAACTCCCCCGCCCCGGGGATCGCCACGACGCCGTCCATGTCGGCGGTCTCCTCGGCAAGCATGAGGGCGTTGTCCGCGTGGTTCTGCTCCATGGGGCGGTCGGGCAGCAGTACGGCCATGGAGGCGTACCCCTGGCGTCCGTGCACCACCTTCATCACCTCGTCCGGGTCCAGCCCGTGCTCTTCGGCCCAGCGTCGCCAGATGCGCTCGACGACGGCGTCGGAGTTCACGAGGGTGCCGTCCATGTCCAGCAGGAGGGCGTGGGCGGTCAGGACGGTGGGCACGGTGGTGACCGTCATCGGCAGCTCCAGAACGCGGGGCGGAGGAACAAGGCGGCCCCGCCCGCCGGTCAGGGAAAACGGGCGGGAGCCACTTTGTTTCTCTACGGTACAAAACCGGACCGACATTCGCCAGGCCTTCCGGAAACAGTTCACCCGCTGTTCAGCTCGCCCGGTGCCCGGCTCACCCGGCCACGGCCTCCCAGAGGCTCCACGCGCCGAGCGCCAGCATCAGCAGCGCCGCGACCTTCGTGATCAGCGCCAGCGGCACCCGCTTCATCAGCGCCTTTCCGCCGACGATGCCCAGCCCGGCCACCGCCCACAGCGCCAGCACCGCACCGAGACCGACGGACAGCGGGTCGCCGTAACGGGCCGCGAGGTTCGCCGTCATGATCTGGGTCAGGTCACCGAACTCGGCGACGAGAATGAGCATGAATCCGGCGCCGGCGACCTTCCAGAAGGACTGGTCCTCCGGATTGCGGATCTCCTCGTCGCCGTCGTCCTTCTTCAGGAGCAGCACGGCGGCGCCGCCCAGGAACAGCACACCCGTCAGCACGTGCACGATGCGCTGGGGCAGCAGGGTCAGGACGCTGCCGGCCGCGACGGCGAGCACGACGTGCAGCAGGAAGGCCGTCGCGACGCCGGCGAAGACGTACGACGCCCGGTAGCGCGTGCCCAGCACAAGCCCCGCCAGCGCGGTCTTGTCCGGCAGCTCGGCGAGGAAGACGACGCCGAAGACGAGCGCCGTGACGGTGATGCTGATCAAGGTTCCTCAATCGGTCGGGGCTGCCCCACCGAGAGTGTTGCTGCTGCGCGGACACCTCGGCATGGCAGCACACGGGTGGTGCACTGCTTGCCGAAGGTCTCGCCGACCGACCGTGAAAGATCAGCCTCCGGGCGCCGGCTCAGACGAGCTGAGCAGTATGTCGACGGTCCGGCGAAGAGCTACTCCCCTTCTGCACGGTCCATCGTACGCGACGCACGGGAGAGAGAAAGTTCGACCGTGCGTCTTGTCATGTCATGAACACGTCATTAACTTCTTACCCAACACTCACCTTCCCGCAACACGGCGCCGCGAGCATTTCCCCTGCTCGCACCCCAACGCCCCCACGCCCCAAGGGAGTTCGCATGCCGAAGTTCTACGCGCGTCGACGGCTCAGCATACTCGCGGCTCTTACCGGACTCATAGCCTCCGTCGGACTCTTCAACGGTCCGACCGCCTCCGCCGCCCTCCCCACCCCGGTCAGCGCCGCCACCGCCCGCACCTACCTCGCCTCGCTCACCGTGGCGACGGAGAGCCGCACCGGCTATGACCGCGACCTGTTCCCGACCTGGATCACGATCGAGGGCACCTGCAACACCCGGGAGTACATCCTCAAGCGGGACGGTACGAACGTCGTGACCAACTCCGCCTGCACCGCCACCAGCGGCTCCTGGTACTCCCCGTACGACGGCGCCACCTGGACCGCCGCCTCGGACCTGGACATCGATCACCTCGTCCCGCTGGCCGAGGCCTGGGACTCCGGCGCCGGCGCCTGGACCACCGCCCAGCGCCAGGCCTTCGCCAACGACGTCACCCGCCCGCAGCTGCTCGCCGTCACGGACAACGTCAACCAGTCCAAGGGCGACCAGGACCCGTCGACCTGGGTGCCGTCCCGCTCCGCGTACGTCTGCACCTACGTCCGCGCCTGGGTCCAGGTGAAGTACTACTACAACCTCAAGGTCGACTCCGCCGAGAAGTCGGCGCTCACCAGCTACCTCGCCGACTGCTGATCGTTGCGCTGATCGTTACGCAAGGAACCTCCCCGCCCACCTCCGTCGTTCCGTACCGTACGGGGCGACGGAGGAGGGTGCCGCGTGGCCGAACTGCGCCTGGGTCCACTGCTGAGGTATGCCGACGGTTCGTCCGCGACCGTGTGGGTCGAGGCCAGTCGGCCGTGTGCGGCCGAGGTGCACTGCGCCGACGGGGCGCGCGGCGAGGCCCGGACCTTTCAGATCGCCGGCCATCACTACGCCCTTGTGCCGGTCACCGGACTCACCCCGGGCACGACGACGTCGTACGACGTCCTTCTCGACGGCACGCGCGTGTGGCCGGTGCCGGACTCGCCGTTCCCGCCCTCCGTCATCCGCACCCCACCGGAGGACGACGGCGTCCGTGTCTCCTTCGGCTCCTGCCGCTGGGCCGCCCCGCCCGGCGACGAGCCCGACCCCGTCGGCCCCGACGCCCTCGACACCCTCGCCGCCCGCATCGCGGCCGACCCGGACTCCGAACGCCCCGACGTCCTGCTCCTGTTGGGCGACCAGGTGTACGCCGACGAGATCTCCGAGGCGACCCGGCGGTGGCTGGCCGCGCGGCGCGATCTGAGTGATCCCCCGGGCACGGAGGTCGCGGACTACGAGGAGTACACCCGGCTCTACTACGAGTCCTGGCTCGATCCCGAGATCCGCTGGCTGCTGTCCACCGTGCCGAGTTGCATGATCTTCGACGACCACGACGTCATCGACGACTGGAACACCTCCGCCGCCTGGCTGGAGGACATGCGGGCCACCCCGTGGTGGCGCGAGAGGCTGCTGAGCGGGCTGATGTCCTACTGGGTGCATCAGCATCTGGGCAATCTGTCCCCGGCCGAGCTGGCCGCCGACCCGCTCTACGCCGCCGTGCGCGAACTCCCCGACGGCACCGACGAGTTGCGCGCCTTCGCCTGCAAGGCCGACGCCGACATGGCGTCGGTGCGCTGGAGCTACCGGCGCGACTTCGGGCGCGTACGGCTGCTGATGGTGGACTCCAGGGCGGCCCGTGTGCTCGACGAGGAGACACGGGCGATGCTCGACCCGGGCGAAGCCCAGTGGTTGCGCGAGCAGGCGCTGGACGGGCTCGGTTCCTACGACCATCTCCTCGTCGGCACCTCCCTGCCCTGGCTGCTGCCGCATCTGGTGCATGACGCCGAGGCATGGAGCGCGGCTCTGTGCCGGGGGGATCGTGGGGCGCGCTGGGCGCGGTTCGGGGAGGATCTGCGGCGGCGGGCGGATCTGGAGCACTGGGCGGCGTTTCCGGCCTCCTTCGCCGCGCTGGCCGAGCTGATCGCCGAGGTCGGTTCGGGGGCGGGGGCACCGGCGACGGTGCTCGTGCTGTCGGGGGACGTGCACCACGCGTACGTGGCCGAGGCCTCGTGGCCATCCGGTGGCCCGAACTCCCGTGTGCTGCAGCTGACTTGCTCGCCCGTGCACAACGCCGTGCCGCGTGCGATACGCGTCGGCTTCCGGTTCGGGTGGAGTGCGGCGGCGCGCGTGCTGGGGCGGCGGTTCGCGCGGCACGGCGGGTGTGCGCCGACGCCGGTCAAGTGGCGCAAGACGGGCGGGCCTTGGTTCGGCAACCAGCTCATGACCCTGACGCTGAAGGGGCGTTCGGCGCGGCTGCGGCTGGAGCAGGCGCGGGAGAAGGGTGTGCTGGAGACCGTGAAGGAGTCCGTCCTCACCCACCCGTAGGTGACAAACGGGGTGTCTGAGACCCGCGTTGACTTCCGTGACTCCGGGGGTCCCCCGGGCTCGAAGAGGTCGAGGGAGGCATGATGAGGCGGACCGTCCGCTTCCGCCGGGCGGTGTGCCGCCAAGCGCCCCCCCCACGCCCGGGAGTCACCCTCTTGTCTGCACCACCCGCAGCGCAGCCCCCCGTCTCCCTCGCCGTGGTCGGCGCCGGACCGCGCGGCACCAGCGTTCTGGAGCGCCTGTGCGCCTCCGTGCCGGAGCTGCTGCCGCCCGGGGCGCGGTTGACGGTGCATGTGGTCGACCCCTCGCCGGCGGGGGCCGGGGCCGTGTGGCGGACCGCCCAGTCGCCCGAACTGCTGATGAACACCGTGGCCTGCCAGGTGACCCTGTTCACCGACGACAGCGTGGACTGCTCGGGGCCGGTGCGGCCGGGGCCGAGTCTGTACGAGTGGGCGGGCGGCGAGCTGGGCGCCGACGAGTACCCGACCCGGGCGCACTACGGCCGTTATCTGGAGTGGGTGTTCGGGGAGGTGGTGCGCGAGGCCCCGCCCGGCGTACGCGTCGAGGTCCATCGCGCGCGTGCCGTACGGCTCGACGACGGGCCGGGCGGGCGTCAGACCCTGCTCCTCGACGACGGGCGCGCCCTGACCAGCCTCGCCGCGGTCGTCCTCGCCCAGGGACACCTGCCGACCACCGCGGACGGGGCCGAGCACCGGACCACGGCTTACGCCGACCGTCACGGACTCCGCCATGTCCCGCCCGCCAACCCGGCCGACGTCGACCTCTCCCCCATCCGCCCGGGCGAACCCGTCCTGTTGCGCGGGCTCGGCCTCAACTTCTTCGACCACACAGCCCTGTTGACGACCGGCCGCGGCGGCCGTTTCGTTCACGATCCACACGGCGGCCTGCGGTACGTCCCCTCCGGCCGCGAACCCCGTCTGTACGCGGGGTCCCGGCGTGGTGTCCCGTACCAGGCGCGCGGCGACAACGCGAAGGGGCCGTACGGGCGGCACACCCCGCTGGTGCTCACCCCGGAGGCGATCTCCGGCTTCCGCAAGCGTGCGGACTCCGGCGAGGCGCCCGATTTCCTGGGCGAGATATGGCCGTTGGTGGCGAAGGAGGTGGAGACGGTCTACTACGCGGGACTGGTACGACACCCCGAGTTCGTGGACCGCTTCCTCGCCGTACCGCACCGCGATCCCCAAGAGGCGCGGATACTCGGCGAGTTCGGGGTGCCTCAGGACGAGCGGTGGAGCTGGGAGCGGGTCTCCCGGCCTTACACGGAACGGGAGTTCACACATCCGGGCCAGTGGCGGGCGTGGCTGCTGGCGTATCTGCGCGAGGACGCCGCGCAGGCCGCGCTCGGCAATGTGGACGGTCCGCTGAAGGCGGCCCTGGACGTGCTGCGGGATCTGCGGAACGAACTCCGGCTGATCGTCGACCACGGCGGTCTGACGGGCGTCTCCCGCCGCGAGCACCTGGACCGCTGGTACACCCCGCTCAACGCCTTCCTCTCCATCGGCCCGCCCCGGCGCCGTATCGAGGAACTGGCCGCGCTGGTGGAAGCGGGAGTGGTGGAGATACTCGGGCCGCGACTGGAGGTGCGGGAGGACGGCGGGGTGTGGGTGGCGCGCTCGCCCGAGATACCCGGCTCCGAGGTCCGTGTGACCACCCTCGTGGAGGCCCGCCTACCGGAACCGGATCTGCGACGCACCGCCGACGCGCTGCTCGCCGGGCTGCTGCGGACGGGACAGTGCCGGCCGCATGTCGTGGATGGATACGAGACCGGCGGACTGGACGTGACGGAGCGGCCGTACCGCCTGATGGACCGTCAAGGAAACGTGCATTCAAGGCGGTTCGCGTTCGGGGTGCCGACGGAGGGCGTGCACTGGGTGACGGCGGCGGGAGCCCGGCCAGGCGTGGATTCGGTCACACTTTCGGATGCGGATGCGGTGGCGAGAGCTCTGCTACGTGCGGCGATCCGGGAAACGGAACCAGAAGCGGAACCGAACCGGTGGCCAAATGTTGAACTCGCAAGCATCGATTAGGTCCACCTAACGTGGATTGCTCATTCGGTACCGCCGCCCCCACTGCCGGTCAGTCCCCGACCGGTCCGACGGAAACGAAGGAGCACCCCCCGCCATGTCCGCACGTCTCAACACCGCTCAGCCCTACGCCCTCGGCCTGTTCCGCATAGTCGTCGGCCTGCTCTTCGCCTGCCACGGCGCAGCCTCGCTCTTCGGCGTCCTCGGCGGCGCGGCCGGCACGGACGGGGGCACCGTACAGACCGGTGCCTGGCCGTTCTGGTACGCGGCCGTCATCCAGTTCGTCGGCGGCATCCTCGTGCTGCTCGGCCTCGCTACGCGCGTAGCCGCCTTCGTCGCCTCGGGCTCGATGGCGTACGCGTACTTCAAGATGCACCAGCCGCACGCCCTGTGGCCGATGGAGAACGGCGGCGAGGCCGCGGCGATGTTCTGCTGGACCCTTCTGCTGCTGGTGTTCACCGGCTCCGGCGCCTTCGGCCTGGACCGACTGTTCGCCAGACGCTCGGCCTCCAGGGAGCAGGCGTCCGCGCAGACTCCGGTCACTGCCTGACTCAGCCCAGCTGCCGAGCAGGAACGATTCGGTGCCCTTCTCCGCCTGCGCGGGGGAGGGCACCTCGCGTGTGTCGCCGTCCGGCGCCCCGGGAGACGCAGGCGGGTGAACGTCCTGTGCCGATCACACGCGCCCCCCATGAATCTCCTGTCACACCCCAGGCGTACGCTGTATGGCTGTTGATGGCCGCCCTGCCGCTCCCCTGCGACGTCGCGGCAGATGTGGTCCACGGGGGAGTTCACGGGGAGTCTGCGGTGCTGGAGAGTGTGGGGTCACTGACCGGGACCCCTTGGATCTACGCCATGGTGGCACTGTCGGTGCTGCTCGACGTGTTCCTGCCGGTCCTGCCGAGCGGGGTGCTGGTGATCACGGCGGCCACTGCGGCGGCCGCGGGCTCGGCGACCGGTCAGGTGCCGCACGAGGTGCCCGACATCATCGGGCTGACCCTGTGCGCGGCGGCGGCCTCGGTCCTCGGTGACCTGGTGGCGTACCGGCTCGCCTGGCGGGGTGGTGAACGCCTGGACCGTGCCATCGCACGCTCACGTCGGCTGACCTCCGCGCAGGAACGTCTCGGCCAGGCCCTGGCCCGTGGCGGCGGCGCCCTGGTCATCCTCGCCCGCTTCGCCCCGGCCGGCCGCTCGGTCGTCTCCCTCGGCGCCGGCGCCGCCCACCGCCGGGCCCGCGACTTCCTGCCCTGGTCGGCGCTGGCGGGGCTGGCCTGGGCGGCGTACAGCGTGGCCCTCGGCTACTACGGCGGGCAGTGGCTGGGTACGACGTGGCTGGCGACCGGGGTGTCGGTGCTGGCGCTGTTCGGGGCGGGGGCGGGGGCCGCGTATGTGATGCGACGGCCGGTGAAGGCGTCGTAGACGCTTGTCCGTTGTGGCCTAGTAGTGCTTCGTTAGGTGTAGGCGTTTGTGCTGATCAAGAGCATCTTGAAAGTGTGGACACGCATGAAGTGAACCGATTACGGGCTGCGTT
>NZ_JBSFHA010000126.1:0-25321 GCF_053596855.1 Streptomyces sp. NPDC001617 | reverse complement strand
TGTAGGCCTCCTTGACCGTGCGCATGACGTGCGCGATCTTGACGCCGCCGCGCAGGGCGATGTCGTCGGCGGTCTGGCCGGGCCCGGCCCGGTTCCGCCCGCGGCGCACCCCGCCCGCGGGCACCGTTCGGCCCAGGCGGCGCGGGCCGCTGTCGTACTGGCGGCAGTACCTCGCGATCTCGCCCTTCTACCTGATCTTCGCCGCCTTCTCCTTCTTCCCCGTCTTCTACTCGCTGTACCTGGCCTTCCAGCGCTGGGACGGCATGGGCACCATGCAGTTCGTGGGCCTGCAGCAGTTCCGGTTCCTCTGGTCGGACCCGGTGTTCTGGCTGTCGATCCGCAACACCCTGGTGATCTGGGTGCTGTCCACCGTGCCCACCCTCTTCGGCGCCCTGATGCTGGCGACGCTGCTGCACTCGGTGCGCCGCTTCAAGGGCTTCTACCGCATCGCCCTCTACGTGCCGAACGTCACCTCGATCGTCGCGGTGGCGATCTTCTTCGGCGCGGTGTTCAGCAACAACTTCGGTCTGGTCAACGCGATCCTGGGCATGGTCGGCATCTCGCCGGTCCCCTGGCTGAGCAACCCGTGGCTGATCAAGGTGGTCATCTCGCTGCTGATGACCTGGCAGTGGACCGGCTACAACATGATCATCTATCTGGCCGGCCTGCAGGCGATCCCGACCTCGATCTACGAGGCGGCCAAGATGGACGGTGCGGGCCCCATCCGCACGTTCTTCCAGATCACGATCCCGATCATGCGGCCGATCATCCTGTTCACGGTCGTCATCTCGACCATCAACGGTCTGCAGAGCTTCAGCGAGCCCCAGGTCCTGTTCGCCAGCAACGCCGCCAACGCCAACCTCGGCGGACCGGGCCAGGCGGGTCTGACCACGCTGCTGTACTTCTACCAGTCGGCCTTCCTCAACAACGACTACGGCTACGGCGCGGCCATCGTGTGGGCCTTCTTCGTACTGATCATCGTGCTCGTCGCCGTCAACTGGCGCATCACACAACGAGGGAGGAAGCCATGACGGCAGTCGACACCGCGCCGCCGGCCACGGGTGGCAGGCGGCTGCGCCGCCCCAGGGGCCTGACGGCGCACATCATCCTCATCGTGGCCGTCCTGCTCTCGGTCTTCCCCTTCGCGTGGACGATCGTCATGGCGACCAACACCACCCAGGACATCTACAAGAGCCCGCCGAAGTTCACCTTCGGCTCCCATCTGCTGGAGAACATCCGGCATGTGCTGAACACCATCGATTTCTTCGGGTCGATGCTCAACACGATCATCGTCGCGTGTGTCACCACCGCCCTGGTGCTGTTCATCGACTCCCTGGCGGCCTTCACCTTCGCCAAGTTCGACTTCCCCGGGCGCAAGCTGCTCTTCGGCACGCTGCTGCTGTTCATGATGCTGCCGCTCCAGCTGGCCATCCTGCCGCAGTTCATCCTGATGTCGAAGATCGGCTGGGTCGGCATGCTCAAGGCGCTGGCCCTGCCCTCCCTCGCCAACGCCTTCGGCATCTTCTGGCTGCACCAGTACATCCAGAACGGGGTGCCCGACGAACTGCTCGACGCCGCGCGCATCGACGGGGCCGGGTTCTTCCGCCAGTACTGGAACATCGCGCTGCCGATGATCCGGCCGGCGATGTCCTTCCTGGCCATCTACGCCTTCGTCAACTGCTGGAACGACTACATCTGGCCGCTCATCGTGCTCACCAACCCCGACCACGTGACGCTCCAGGTGGAGCTCGCCCAGCTCAACGTCGGCCACACCACCGACTACAGCATGGTCATGGCCGGTGTGCTGATGGCGGCGCTCCCGCTGGTCGTGGTGTTCAGCATCTTCGCCCGCGGCTTCATCGCGGGTGCCACCGAAGGTGCGGTCCAGGGCGCCTGACCCGATGTCGTGAGAGAGGGGTGCGCGGTGACGTACGACGTCGGCAAGGTACTCGTGGTGGGCATGGACGGGTTGCGCTACGACCGGCTGACCCGTTCGCCGTCCACGGCCCCCGTGCTGCACGGCCTGATGGCCGCGGGCGCCCACGGCACCAGCCTGCTGCCGTACGGCGAGGTGGACGGCCGGGCCGAGGACGGGCCGTCCACCAGCATGGCCTACACCGACTCGGGACCCGGCTGGTCGAGCGTGCTGACCGGGGTGTGGCCCGACCGGCACGGGGTGAGGGGCAACGACTTCACCGGTGCCGAGTACGCCCGGCACCCCGACTTCCTCACCCTCGCCGTCACCGCCCGGCCCTGTCTGCGCACGGCGGCCGTGGTGTCCTGGCCGGAGCTGGTCCGGCGCGGCACCCTCGGCCCTGCCATCGGCCGACGGGTGCGCTTCGACGGCGAGTCCGACGGTTACGGCACCGCGGACCGCCTCGTCGCCCGCACCGCCGTACGGTGGCTCACCGAGGACGACCCGGACGCCCTGTTCGTGTACTTCGGCGCCACCGACGAGGCCGCCCACGCCACCGGCCCCTTCAGCCTCGCCTACGACCAGGCCCTGCTCACCCAGGACACCCATCTCGGGTGGCTGCTGGAGGCCATCGAGGGCCGGCGCCGCTACCGTGCGGACGAGCGGTGGACCGTGCTGGTCACCACGGACCACGGACATCTCGACGCCGGTGGCCACGGTGGCGACACACGGGCCGAGCGGGAGGTCTTCGTGGTCCTCGCCGAGCACGGCGGGATCGGCGGCGGCACCAGACTCGACACGCCCCGTCTCATCGACATCGCCCCCACCGTCCTGGACCGCCTCGGTATCCCCGTCGACCCCGCCTGGAACCTGCCGGGCCGCGTCCTGCCCCGGCGGTCCGGGCACGGTTCGGCATCACCCGTATCAGCACCGACTCCGGAATGGTCATGACCGACGCACTCCCCGCCGATCCCCTGATCTCCCTCCGCCCCTGGGACGCACCCGAGGTGACCTCCTGGGGGCGCCTGCCCATGAACGCCGTCGACCGGCGCCGCGGAGCACTCCCCCTGGACGGCGACTGGCGTTTTCAGTTGCTGCAGGCTCCGGACGCGCCGGTCGGCGGTTCCTGGGGCTCCTCGTACGTCCCCGGCGTCTGGACCCTGCAGGGCACCGACGACCTGCCGCAGTACACCAATGTCCGCATGCCGTTCCCCGACTTCCCGCCCGGCTCCCCCACCGCCAATCCGACCGGGGTCTACGAGCGTGAGGTGGACGTACCCGTCGAGTGGGCCGGGCGCCGGATCGTGCTCCAGGTCGGCGCCGCCGAGAGCGTGCTGCTCGTGCACGTCGACGGGCGGCCCGTCGGCATCTCCAAGGACTCGCATCTGGCCGCCGAGTTCGACCTGACGGAGGTCGTGCGCCCCGGCGGGCGGGCCGTCGTACGACTCACCGTCGTGAAGTGGTCGGACGCCTCGCACATCGAGGACCAGGACCAGTGGTGGCACGGGGGTGTCACGCGGTCGGTGCTGCTGTACGCGACCGACCCGCTGCACCTCGCCGACGTGACCGTGCGGGCGCGGCGCGACGGTGAGCTGCGGATCGACTGCCGGGTGCGCGACGCGCGCGGGGCGCTGCCCGACGGGTGGCATGTCAGCGGCGAGCTGGAGGGCCGACTCCTCACCCAGGACAGCGAGTTCGACCGCGTCAACGCCGAGGACGACCGCGTCTCCGACTTCCTCGGCGAGGCCCGCATCCACGGCGTCGTCCCCGAGGTGCGCACCTGGAACGCCGAGACACCCGAGCTGTACGACCTCACCGTCCGCCTGCACCGCGCCGACGGCACGATCGCCGACACCTCGCACCACCGCATCGGCTTCCGCGACGTCGAGATCGTCGGCCGGGACCTGCTGGTCAACGGCGAGCGCGTCTTCGTCCGGGGCGTGAACCGGCACGACTTCCATCCGCTGACGGGCAGGACGGTGTCGTACGACGACATGCGCGCGGACCTCGTCCTGCTGAAGCGCTTCGGCTTCAACGCGGTCCGCACCTCCCATTACCCCAACGACCCGACGCTCTACGACCTCGCCGACGAACTCGGCTTCTACGTGGTCGACGAGGCGGACATCGAGTCCCACGACCACGCCCATGAGATCGCCGACGACCCGCGCTATCTGGGCGCCTTCGTGGACCGCGTCTCGCGCATGGTCCTGCGCGACAAGAACCACCCCTCGATCATCATCTGGTCGCTGGGCAACGAGTCCGACTACGGCGCCAACCACGACGCGGCGGCGGGCTGGGTGCGGCGGCACGATCCGACGCGCCCGATCCAGTACGAGGGTGCCGCGAAGCTCGACTGGGCGGCCACGGACGACTGCTCCGACATCGCCTGCCCGATGTACGCCCCGCTGGAGGACTGCGTCGCCCACGCCCTGTCGGGCCGGCAGACCAGGCCGCTCATCCAGTGCGAGTACTCCCACGCGATGGGCAACAGCAACGGCACGCTCTCGGACCATTGGGCGGCCATCGAGTCCACGCCAGGTCTTCAGGGCGGGTTCATCTGGGAGTTCTGGGACCACGGCATTCTCCAGCGTGTGAACGACGGCAGACCTGTCGGGCGTGGGGGCGCCGGGCTGTATGACAACGGTGTCGCCGCGCCCGGCCACCGCTGGGCGTACGGCGGCGACTTCGGCGAGACCATCCACGACGGCGCGTTCATCGCCGACGGGGTCGTCTTCCCCGACCGCACCCCGAAGCCCTCCCTGTACGAGCACCGGGAGATCGCGGCGCCGGTGCGCATCGAGTGCTTCAAGCACGAGGGTGTGGTGCTGGGCAACCACCAGCACTTCCGGGGCCTGGACTGGCTGACCGGCGAGTGGCGGCTGTCGCTCGCCGACGGCCGTACGCTGACCGCGCCCGCCGAACTGCCCGATCTGCGGCCCGGCCAGACGGCCGCCGTACCGCTGCCCTTCGAGCTGCCGCGTGACGGCGGCGAGGCCTGGCTGACGCTGTGGGTGACCGTGGCCCAGGAGCAGCCGTGGGCGCCGGCCGGCACGGAGGTGTGTGTGCCGCAGGTGCGGTTGCGGGGGCCCGCGGTGGAGGGGGGCCCGTCGGTGGACCGGTCCGCGGTGAGCGAGGCCGATGCCGTGAACGGGCCCGCCACGAGCGGGACCGCCGCCCCGGGCCGGTCCGTCGAGGTCGACGGCGAGGGCCTGCTGCTCCACCCGCTCCTGTCCTCCGCGCCCGCCCTCTCCCTGTGGCGGGCGCCCACCGACAACGACGAGCTGGGTGGCATGGCGCTGCGCTGGCGGACCTGGGGGCTCGACGCGCTGGTCCGCAAGGTCGTGTCGGTGCGGGAGGACGGCGGCCGGGTGACCGTGGACGCCGAGTACGCCGGCACGGTCGGGGTCGTGCGGCACCGGCAGGTGTTCACGCCGGGCGCGGCCGGCATCCGGGTCGACGAGGAGGCCGAGCTGCCGGACGAGTTCGACGACGTGGCACGGGTCGGGTCGGTGTTCGAGACCATGCCGGGCCTGGATCTGCTGGAGTGGTTCGGCCAGGGGCCCTGGGAGTCGTATCCGGACCGGAGCGCGGGCGCGCCCGTCGGCCATCACTCCCTCTCCGTCGACGCGTTGTTCACCCCCTATCTGCGCCCGCAGGAGAGCGGCGGCCGGCACGGCGTACGGCGGTTCACGCTGTCCGCGCCGGACGCGACCGGTCTCGCGGTCGAGCTGGACGAGCCGCGCCAGGTCTCCGTGACCCGGTACCGCGCCGAAGAGCTGACGGCCGCCCGTCACCACGACGAGCTGGTGCCGCGTGCCGGGTGCGTGGTGCACCTCGACGCGGCGCACCGCGGGCTGGGCACGGCGTCGTGCGGCCCCGACACCTTCCCCGAATACCGGATCGCACCGGGCGTCCACCGCTGGAGTTGGACCCTGCGCGTTCTGTAACCCCCCGCCTTCCTGTCGTTCGTCCCACCCCACGGAGCACACGTGTGTACTTCGCATGACCACAACCAGGGCGAGGCCGCGCAGGCCGGTGCCGGAAGACGCAGTTTCCTGAGGGCCACGGCGCTGCTGGGCGCCGCCGCCACGGCCGGGGCCGCGCTGCCGGCCGTCGCCGAGGCGGCCCCCGAGAGCACGAGCGGCTGGCGGCCCGACGCCGAGAGCCGTCGTTTCACGCTCGCCGTGATGCCCGACACCCAGTACCTCTTCGACGGGCCGAGCATCGACAAGGCACCGGTCGAGGCGTCCCTGCGCTATCTGCTGGAACAGGGCAGGGAAGACAACATCGTCTTCCTGTCCCACCTGGGCGACCTGACCCAGAACGGCGCCGAGGAGGAGTTCGCCGCGATCAGCGAGGCGTTCGGGCTGCTGGACCGGCGGGGCGTCGGCTACAGCGTCCTGGCCGGCAATCACGACGTGCGGTCCTCGACGGACGACCAGCGCGGGTCGACGCCGTACCTGGACGCGTTCGGACCGCAGCGCTTCAAGGCCAAGTCCACGTTCGGCGGCGCCTCTTCGGACGGTTACAACACCTACCACCTGTTCCGGGCGGCGGGTCGCGAGTGGCTGGTGCTGGCGCTGGACTGGCGGCTGTCGGCGAAGGGGTACGCCTGGGCGAAGGACGTCCTCGCGCAGCACCCGAAGACGCCGGTCATCCTCACCACCCACGAACTCGTCGTCGAGGACGACCAGTTGTCGACGTACGGGCAGCAGCTGTGGGACCAGCTGGTCGCGGACCACGACCAGATCTTCCTCACCCTGAACGGCCACTACTGGCCGGCGGGCCGCGCCACCCGCAAGAACGCGGCCGGCAACGACGTCCATCTCCACCTCACCAACTACCAGAACCGCTACTTCGGCGGCGCGGCGATGATCCGCCTCTACCGCTTCGACCTGGACCGGGGCGTCATCGACGTGGAGACGGTCTCCCCGTGGATCCTGGGGCGGGCCAAGCAGGGGCTCAACGAGCTGGAACGGCAGGAGATCGAGCTGAGCGGTGACGCGGACCGCTTCTCGGTGGAGATCGACTTCGAGAAGCGCTTCGCCGGATTCGCCCCGGTCCCGGCGCGTCCGGCCCGCCCCGCCTCACGGCTGCTGATCCCCGGCACGGTCGCCTACTGGCGCTTCGAGTCGCCGGCCTCCGGCACCGTCCGTGACCTCTCCGGGCGCGGCAACGACCTCGCCCTCGTCACGGTCGGCGGCGGCTCGCTCGGCTGGTCGTCCGACCACCACCCGGACCAACCCGGCCACGGCAGCCTGGAGTTCCAGGGCTCCAAGTCGCCGTTGCGGGGCGCGTACCTGAGGACGGTCGACGGCGCCCCGCTCAACTCGGCCACTTTCAAGGACGGTTACACCATCGAGGCGTTCTACCGGCTCCCCGCCGACTGGGACCCGGACCACAACGCCTGGTCCGGCCTCGTCAGCCGCACCGGCACCGGCGGTGCCGCCGGCAAGACCGGCGACGACCCCGACGAACCGCTCGCCACGCTCTCGCTCTCCAACGACCGCGAGCCCCAGTGGGCCATGCGCCCGCTCAACCAGGAGGGCATCGCCACCAACTGGGGCCAGGAGACACCCCTGGAGACCTGGTGGCACCTCGCGGTGGTCAACGACGGCAAGCACTCCACGCTGTACGTCGAGGGCTGCCCGGTCGTCCGCAACCCGAAGCCCGCCGCGATCGGCATCACCTCCGTCGGGCTCCCGTGGCTGCTCGGCGGCTACGAGTACGCGGGCAAGATCGACCAGATCCTGCACGGCCGTCTCGGTGACGTCCGTATCGTCGCGCGGGCGCTGCCCGTGACCTCCTTCATGACCCACTGACGCCCTTCCCAGAGGACCCCCAAAGATCATGACCGAGCAGCAGCTGCCCGTCTGGGCCGATCCCTCCGTCTCCCCCACCCGCCTCGACGCGCAGGGCGTGTCCAGGCGCCAACTCCTGCGTCGTGCGGGCCTGTTCGGTGCCGCGTTCGCCCTCGGCCCGGCGGCGACCCCCGCGTTCGCGACCACTCAGGACCAGGGCTTCGGCGGCGACGACCCCCGTCTCGCCTACCTCGTCGGCGACCACCACGTGCACTCCGTCTACAGTCACGACGCCAAGTACACGTTCTCCCAGCAGGCGCAGGCCGCCGCCGAGTACGGCCTGGACTGGATGGTGTTCAACGAGCACTCCAACTTCGGGCACGCCTACTACGGCGCGAAGCTGGAACACCAGGAGATCCTCAAGGCCCGCGCGGAGAACCCGCGTCAGCTGATCTTCCAGGGTCTGGAGTGGTACATCCCGGCCGCCGAGCACTGCACGATCTTCGCCGCGCCCGGCCCCAACGAGGTCGATCTGCTCACCCGGTTCGAGCTCGCCTACGACGGCAAACTGCTCGGCTACACCGACGGCTCCGCCGCCGGCACGGACACCGCCCGCAACGAGGCCCACGCCGTCAAGGCCATCAAGTGGCTTGCCGAGCAGCGCCGTTCGGGCTACGTGGACGACGTTCTGGTCCTCGCCAACCACCCCCTCCGCCTCGGCATCGACTCTCCGCACGAGATGCGCAACTGGCGGGACGCGGCCCCCGAGATCATGATCGGCATGGAGGGCGCGCCGGGCGCCCAGGGTGCGGCGATCCCCGGCTGGCGCGGCTCCACGTCCATCCGCGGCGAGTACGAGAACAAGCCGTCCGCGCAGTCCTGGGCGGGTTACGCGGCGGACGCCTACCTCACGTACGGCGGCTTCGACTGGGCGACCGCGACCGTCGGCGGCCTGTGGGACTCGATGCTCGCCGAGGGCCGGCTGTTCTCGATCACCACCAACTCCGACAACCATCGCACGGTCTTCGACACCTGGAAGAACGGCGACTGGCCGGCCGGGCAGAACTTCGACAACACCGGCAAGCTCCCCGACCCGGTGAACACCGACACCCCGCAGCCCGGCAGCGACTTCTGGCCCGGCGAGTTCAGCCGCACCCACGTCGGCGTGACCCGCTACGGCTACCGCGCCGTGATGGCGGGCCTGCGTGCGGGCCGCGTCTGGCTGGACCACGGGCATCTGCTGGACGGGCTCGACGTCCGGCTGAAGCGGGACTGCGACCTCGGGCGCGGTGTCACGCTGGGCGGCCGACTGCGGGTCCGCAAGGGCGAGAAGATCACGCTCTACGTCACCGTCACGACCGCCACCCGGGCCAACCCCCGGGGAATCCTGCCCCAGTTGGCGCACGTGGACGTCATCCGGGGCGCGGTGCGCGGCCCGGTGACCGACCTCGACACCTGGAAGGCGCCGGACACCAAGGTCGTACAGACGAAGGACGTGTCAGGCCGGAAGGGGACGTACACCCTGCGCATCCCGCTGACCGCGGGGGACGAGTCCTTCTACGTCCGGCTGCGCGGCAGCGACGGCAACCGCCACGGTACCGGCTACCTCGGTGCCTCGATCGACCCGAACGGACCCGTCCCGCACGAGCCCGGAAACGGTGACCCGTGGGCGGACACGTGGTTCTATGCGAACCCCATCTTCGTCGACGTGGCAGGTGCCTGATGAAGCGTCATCTCCTCCTTCTGGCCTCCTTATCCGGTGCGCTGACCCTCAGCGCGCCCAGCGCCTTCGCGTCCGGCGAACCGCACTGGGTGGAGACCGGCACGGCGTACACGGACTCGCTGGGCGGCGGACAGGGACTGGCGAGCCGCGCGAACGGCTCGCTCCTCCACCGCGGGCTCGCGGACATCCCCCTGTCGTACAGAGTCCAGGGCTGGAACCACGTCGGTGACCCGGACATCGCGCGCGGCTACACGTTCGACGCCTACCAGGGCTCCGACACGGCCACGTCGAAGATGTTCGCGGTCACCACGCCGGCCGGGAAGCGCTACGCCTACGTGCACCGGCTGAACCCGGGCGAGAAGGTCAACAACTCCTTCGCGACCGTCTCACCCGACGCGCGGTGGCTGGTGTCGGGCGAGTGGGGCGACCAGAACCGGCTCCAGGTCTTCCCCGCCCCGCTGCTCAACCCGTCGACCCCGCCCGAGGGCGGTGCCTTGAAGGAGGCCTGGCAGATCACCCTGGACAAGCCGGTGCGCGACATCCAGGGCTGCGACTTCGTCACCGACACCCGGCTGGTGTGCGCCTCGGACGACGCGTCCGGCGAGCGCTTCCCGGAGAGCCGGCCGCTCCTCCAGGTCGACCTGCCGCACCAGCTGGACGGGCAGCCGATCACCGGCTCGGTGCGGGCGCTGTTCGGGCTGCCCCAGCGCAGCCTGTGCACGGACGGCACCTTCGAGGCGGAGGGAGTCGACTACGACGCCCGCACCGGCACCCTGCGCGCGGAGGTCATCCCGCCGGGCGCCTGTGCACTGGCGACGACCGTCTACGCGTACCGCCACGTCACGAACTGATCGGACACGTCGTACCGTGGGCCGCATGACCGGTGAAGAGTCGTTGCGGCCCCAGTCCCTGCTGCTCACGTTCCTGGGCGACCAGGTGCTCGGGCGGGACGTCTGCGTGTACTCCGGCAGCGTGATCGACGTCTTCGAGCGCGCCGGGGTCGGCGAGCAGGCGACCCGCTCGACCCTGACCCGGATGGTCAACCGGGGCCTGCTGCGGCGCCAGCGGGAGGGCCGCCGCATGTACTTCGGGCTGACCGAGCACTCCACGGCCGTCCTGGACGACGGCGAACGGCGGATCTGGCACACCGGCGCGGTCAACCGGGACTGGGACGGCACCTGGACCCTGCTCGGCTTCTCGCTGCCCGAGTCCTGGCAGCGCCAGCGCCACGACCTGCGCTCCAAGCTGACCTGGAGCGGCTTCGGCCCGCTGTTCAACGGCCTGTGGATCGCGCCGGGCGAGGTCGATGTCTCGGAGCTGGTGACGGAGCTCGGCCTGGCCGCCCATGTGAAGGTCTTCCGCGCGCACGCCGATGCCGGCATGGACATCGGCGCGATGATCGAGGAGACCTGGGAACTGTCCGAACTGGCCACGCGCTACGAGGAGTTCGTGCGGCGCTGGGCGCCCTGGGAGAGCCGTTCGCCGGAGGCCGACGAGGCCCTCGTGCTGCGTCTGCGTCTGCAGGCCGAGTGGCTCCAGATCATCCGGCGCGACCCGCGCCTGCCGGTCAAGCACCTGCCGGACGACTGGCCGGCCGAGCAGGCCGAGAAGACGTTCCGCACGGTGCACGACCGGCTCACCCCGCTCGCGCGGGATGCCGCGAAGCGCCTTCTCGACCTGGTGCCGGTCCGCGCCGATCAGGCGTAGAAACGGGACAGGCTCTGCAGGACGGCGGCCGGCTTGGCACCGCCCTCGATCTCGATCGTGCCGTCGACGGTGATCTGGACGCCACCCGGCACCTCCTCGACGTCCGCCAGCCTGCCGACCAGGCGGATCTTCGAGCCGACCTTCACCGGCGAGGGGAAACGGACCTTGTTCAGGCCGTAGTTGACCTTCGTGGTGACGCCCTGGACGTCCAACAGCTCGGTGAAGAGCGGGATGAAGAGGGACAGGGTGAGGTAGCCGTGGGCGATCGGGGCGCCGAAGGGGCCCTCGGCCGCCTTCTCCGGGTCCACGTGGATCCACTGGTGGTCGCCGGTGGCGTCGGCGAAGGTGTTGATGCGCTCCTGGGTGATCTCTATCCATTCGCTGGTGCCCAGGTCGCTGCCCGCGAGCTTCTTCAGTTCGTCGATGCCGTTGACGGTGACGCTCATAAGTAGCCTGTTCCTTGAGAGAGTTGGTCAGTTCCCGTAGCGCTTGCGCACGCGGGACTTGAGGAGCTTTCCGGAGGCGGTGCGCGGGAGTTCGTCCGCGAGGACCACCGACTTCGGGATCTTGTACTTGGCGAGGCGCCCGGCGAGTGAGGCCAGCACCTCGTCGCAGTCGACCGAGGCACCCTCGCGGGGAACCACGACCGCGCGCGGCACCTCGCCCCACTTGTCGTCCGGCACGCCGATGACCGCGCACTCGACGATGTCCGGGTGGGAGAGCAGCAGGTCCTCGATCTCGGCCGGGTAGACGTTCTCGCCACCCGAGATGATCATGTCCTTGAGGCGGTCGACGATATGGACGTACCCGTCCTCGTCGACCCGCGCCGCGTCCCCGCTGCGGAACCAGCCGTCGGCGAAGGAGACGGCCGTCTCCTCGGGCAGCCCCCAGTAGCCGGGCATGACATGCGGACCGCGGACCACGACCTCACCGGTCTCGCCGACGTCGACCGGGGTGAAGTCCGGCCGCACGACGCGCACATCGCTGAAGAAGTGCTGGACTCCGGCCGATCCGGCCTTGCTGACCGCGTGTTCGGCGTCCAGGAAGAGCGTGCCGGGGGACGCCTCCGTCATGCCGTAACCCTGGAGGAAGGTGAGGCCCCGCTCCTGGTACGCGGCGATGAGCGGAGTGGAGACCGGAGAGCCGCCGCAGGTGAGGATCCGGAGCGACGACAGGTCCGCGTCCTTCCAGCGCGGGTGCCTCGCCACCTGCTCGAACATCGTCGGCACCCCGAACATGAAGGTGATCCGGTGCTGTTCGATCAGGTCGAAGGTCGCGTTCGGGTCGAAGGCCTCGACCAGGACGCAGGTGCCGCCCTTCAGCAGGACCGGGAGCGTCAGCATGTTCAGGCCGGCCGTGTGGAACAGCGGGGCGGAGACCAGGGCGCGTTCGTCGGCGATCAGGTCGGTGTCGACCAGGACGTTGATCGCGTTCCAGGTGAGGTTGCCGTGGGTGAGCATCGCGCCCTTGGGGCGGCCGGTCGTCCCCGAGGTGTACATGATGATGCAGGTGTCGTCGGGGACGACCGGTTCGTCGATGGGGTCGTTCGCGGCGGACGCCACCGCCTCCTCGTAGTCGGCACCCACTTCGACGTACGCACGGACGTCGGTGTTGCCGGGGAGCCCGGCGACCAGGCCCCCGTGCGAGGGGCCGTAGACGAGGGCCTTGGCTCCCGAGTCGGCGAGCTGGAAGGCGATCTCCGGGCCCGCGAGACGGGTGTTGAGCGGGACGAAGACCGCGCCGAGCGTGCCGGCCGCGAACAGGGTCTCCAGGTAGGACGGGTGGTTCGGGCCGAGGTAGGCGATGCGGTCGCCGCGCCTTATGCCCCGGGCGCGCAGGGCGTGGGCGAGGCGGGTGGTGCGGTCGTACAGCCGCGCGTACGTGAGCGGGGTGCCGCCGTGGATCAGGGCGGTGCGGTGCGGGGTCTTGCGGGCCCGGCGTGCGGGCCATGACCCCAGTCCCTCATTGCGCATGTCCGGCCCCTTATGGCTTGGTCAGCCCGAGCAGGCGGGCGGCGTTCTCCTTGAGGATCTTCGGCCTGGCCTCGTCCTTGATCGGCAGCTTCGCGAAGTCGGCGAGCCAGCGGTCGGGGGTGAGGACGGGGAAGTCGGAGCCGAAGAGGACCTTGTCCTTGAGCAGGGTGTTCGCGTACTGCACGAGCTGCGGCGGGAAGTACTTCGGCGACCAGCCGGACAGGTCGATGTGCACACCCGGCTTGTGGGTGGCGACGGCGAGGGCCTCGTCCTGCCAGGGGAAGGACGGATGCGCCAGAATGATCTTGAGGTGCGGGAAGTCGGCCGCCACGTCGTCCACATGGAGGGGGTTGGAGTACTTGAGGCGGATGCCGCCGCCTCCGGGGACTCCGGCACCGATGCCCGTCTGGCCCGTGTGGAAGAGGGCGATGGTACCCGTCTCCTCGATCACCTCGTAGAGGTCGTACGCCACCGAGCGGTCGTTGGGGAAGAAGCCCTGGATGCTGGGGTGGAACTTGAAGCCCTTCACCCCGTACTCCTCGACCAGGCGGCGGGCCTGCCTGACGCCCGCCTTGCCGCGGAAGGGGTCGATGGAGGCGAAGGGGATCAGCACGTCGGAGTTGGCGGCCGCGGCCTCCGCGACCTCCTCGTTCGGGACGGGCGCGGTGCCGGTCGCGGACTCGGCGTCCACCGTGAAGATCACGGCGGCCATCTTCCGCTCGCGGTAGTAGGCGGCCGTCTCCTCCAGCGTCGGCTTCCGCTTGCCCTCGACCTTGAAATAGGCGGAGGACGCGTCGTGCAGGTCGTCGTCCAGGGAGGAGTGGCCCTTGGAGGACACCTCCGCGTGGGTGTGGACGTCGATGGCGACAAGGTCGTTCAGGTCCATCACGCCTCCGGGAACTTGGGCGCCGGGATGCCGACCGACTGGAGCTCGGCACCGACCGAGGTGGGGAAGGCGTCGGCCAACGTCTCGGGGGTCCAGCCACCGTCGGCGTACGCCGTCTTGATCTCCTGCGGATGCGACCAGAGTGCCACCTTGTCGCCGCCGATGCCGATGGCCTGGCCGGTGATGGAGCGGGCGGCCTCGGAGGCGAGGAAGGGGACGAGGGCGGCGCAGTCCTCGGGGGTGCCGAAGCCCTCGCCCTTGCGGAGGAAGTTCGGGAGCGGCTCGCCGTCCTTCATGGCCTCGATGTACGGGGCGAAGGCCGGGATGGTCTCGGTCATCGCGGTCGCGGCGACCGGCACGATCGCGTTGACGGTGATGCCCGCGCGGCCCAGCTCCATCGACCAGGTGCGGGCGAAGGCGGCGATGCCGGCCTTGGCGGCGGCGTAGTTCGTCTGCCCGAAGTTGCCGCGCTGGCCGGCCGGGGAGCCGACCAGGATGAGGGTGCCCCCTTCGCCCTGCTCGCGCATGCGGACGGCGGCGGCGCGGGCGCAGGTGAAGGTGCCCTTGAGGTGGGTGGTGATCACCGCGTCGAAGTCGTCGTCGGTCATCTTCCACAGCACCTTGTCGCGCAGGATGCCCGCGTTGGTGACCAGGATGTCCAGCCGGCCGAACTCCTCGACGGCCCGGTTCACCAGCCGCTCGGCGGCCTCGGTGGTGCCGACCGGGACGACCTCGGCGACGGCCGTGCCGCCCGCCTCGGTGAGGGACTTCACGGCCGCCTCGGCCACGGCCTCGTCGACGTCGTTGACGACCACGGACGCGCCGTGGGCGGCGAGGGCGTGCGCGTAGGCGAGGCCGAGGCCCCGTCCACTGCCGGTGACGACGGCGACCTTGCCGGAGAGATCGATGCTGGGCACGAGCTGGTCCCTTCACATGGGGTGCGGCTTCGAGATCGAAGCTAAGAGCAATAATTGTCGACGTCAATAGTTGTTGATGACCTACGGGTGAGACATGCTGGAATCTGCACGACGCACTTCCCCCCTCCGGGGCCGAGACCAGGGAGCCCGCCATCACCCGTCAGCACGCAACGAACGCAGCCTCGATCGACGCGGACGAGCCTTGGATGCGCGGGCTGCACGCGGACACGGGCTATCTGCTGTACCGCCTGGGCCTGCGCTCCGGGCAGCTCTTCAACACCTTCCTGCAGGAGTCGGGCCTCCGGCTGCGCCACTACGCGGTCCTGCGCTTCCTGGCCACCTCCGAGGGCGTTCTGCAGCGCGAACTGAGCGCCCGGCTCGGCTACGACCCGAGCGCGATCGTCGGCCTGGTCGACGACCTGGAGAAACTGGGCTTCGCCGAGCGCCGCCCCTCCCCCGACGACCGCCGCAGCCGGATCGTCGTCCTGACCGAGGACGGTGGCACCTTCCTGCGGGACACCGACGAGGCGGGTCTGCGGGTGACGAACGAGCTGCTGGGCCCACTGGACGCGACCGAGAAGGACGCGCTCCACGCGCTGCTGCTGCGGATCGCGGAGGATGGACTGGCCTGATGACCACGCACGCCCGAGGGGACGCGATGACCGCCCGCTCCGCGCCGGACCGGCTGCTCGCCGTCCTCGCCTCGTTCGACCACGAGCATCCGGCGCTGTCCCTCACGGACATCAGCCGGCGGGCCGGGCTGACCCTCACCACCGCGCACCGTCTGGTCGCCGCCCTCACCGAATGGGGTGCCCTGGAGCGGGACGGGTCCGGCGTCTATCACGTCGGGCTGAGGCTGTGGGAGGTCGCGGCGCTGGCCCCGCGCGGGCTGGCGCTGCGGCAGATCGCGCTGCCGTATCTGGAGGACCTGTACGAGGCGACCCACGAGAACGTGCAGCTCGCGGTGCGGGACGGGGGCGAGGTCGTCTACATCGAGTGGCTGTCCGGGCGCTCGGCCGTCGGCGTGCACATCCGGGTCGGCGCGCGCTGGCCGCTGCACGCCACCGGGGTCGGTCTCGCACTGCTGGCGCACTCCGATCCCGGGATCCAGGAGGAGTACTGCGCGAGCCCCCTCGCCTCCTTCACCCCGCACACCGTCACCGACGGGGGCCGACTGCGCCGCATGCTGGCCGACGTACGGCGCACGGGCGTCGCGGTCAGCAGCCGCCAGGTCACCGACGACGCCCTCTCGGTGGCCGCCCCCATCCGCGGACCGGGCGGCGACGTCATCGCCGCGGTGTCGGTGGTGGTACCGCAGGCCGACGCCCAGGTACCGGTGCTGGTACCCGCGGTGCGGCTCGCGGCGCGCGGGATATCGCGGGCGCTGGGATGGCAGCCGGCGAAGGAACAGCCGTAGGACGTGCACAGCCGGGGCGTCGCCCTCGATATCCCGCTCACCGGTGAGGCCCGCCCCCGGCCCCGCTCATGACACGGCGATGGACGACGAGCTGTTCATCCTGGCCCGGATGCGCAGACCTCTGACCGGGTCGGCTGCCCGCGCCCCGAAGGGGCGCGGGGCTCGGCGGTGAAGCGGGCGGAGGCGCGCGGGCGCGGCGGGGCCCAGGTCGCGGACGCAGCGGCGGGACCGGTGGCCGACACCGCGCTGTCGGCGGTCAGTCGTCCCCCGTCGGCGAGAGGGAGGTCCACCCGGCCGTCGGGGGTGTCGGGGCAGCTCTCCGCGCGGGTGCGCGGCCGTCGTACCGCCACCGTGCCCTGGGCATGGACGATGGCCCGGGCGAGGGTGTCGGCGAGGTAGGCGCCGTAGCGGCAGCGGGTGGCGAAGTCGGCGGCCCTGACGGTGGGTTCGCCGTGGCGGCAGAGCCGGCGGATGAGGTGGCCCGGGTCGTCGGGGTGGCCACTCATGCCGCCCGCCGGGACGTTGAGGCGGTGGCGCGGGTCGCGGGTGGCGTAGGCGGTGCCCCGGCCGGCCTCCGGGGCCGGGTCGATCAGGACCAGGTCGAGCGGTGTCCGGCGGCGCGTCGCCGTCTCGCAGAGCTGGACGGCGGTGAGGGCGCCCGCCGCGCCCGCTCCGACGACGGCCACGGTGTGCCGCTCGCGGACTTCGGTCACGTATGCCTCCGGCCCCGGCCGGGCCATTCATACTCTGTTCACAAACCTCGGCGCCCCGGCAACCGTGGTTTCAGGCCTTCCACGGGGAGTCCTCACAGGAATCTCAGGAACCAGCCCGGATATTCAAAGGATCAACAAATCTACGCGGCGCAGGATGCACCCGGAAAAGGTGGACATCCCAGAAAGGCCTGCCGTGGGCGCCTCGCACATATCGAACCGGTCCGAGCAGTCGCAGAAGTGGTCCCGGCGTGGGCTGCTCGGCGCCCTCGGCGCGGTACCGGCCGCCGTCGCACTGACCGGGTGCAGCAGTTCCGCCGGCGCCTCGGAGGGGACGACGAAGGCGTCCGCTAAAGCCACCGCGACGAAGAAGGCGACCATCTCGGTCACCCCGGCCAACGGCACCAAGAAGGCCGATTTCGCGAACCCGGTCCAGGTCACCGTGACCGACGGCACGCTCGCCTCGGTGAAGGTGACCGGCAACGACGGTTCCACGCTGGCCGGTTCGCTCAATGCCGCCAAGACGAAGTGGACGTCGACGAAGAACCCGTACTCCGGCACGAAGTACACGGTCTCGGCCACGGCGGAGGGGGCCTCGGCGCAGATCTCTACCTTCACCACCAAGTCGCCGGGCGAGACCTTCGTCGGCTACTTCACGCCGGAGGCGAACTCGACGTCCGGCGTGGGCATGCCCGTCTCGATCAACTTCACGCACGCCGTGAAGGACCGGGCCGCCGTCCAGAAGGCCATCACCGTCACCGCCGAGCCTGCGGCCGAGGTCGTCGGCCACTGGTTCAGCGACACCCGGCTGGACTTCCGCCCGGAGACGTACTGGGCGTCCGGCACGAAGATCACGCTCAGCCTGCGCCTGAAGGACATCGAGGGCGCCGACGGCGTCTACGGCGTCCAGCACAAGGACGTCACCTTCCACATCGGCCGTTCGCAGATCAGCACGGTCGACCTCGCCGGCAAGGAGATGGTGGTCGAGCGGGACGGCGCGACCATCGCCACCTACCCCGTCAGCGGCGGCA
The DNA here is from genome assembly GCF_053596855.1 of Streptomyces sp. NPDC001617. NCBI lineage: Bacteria > Bacillati > Actinomycetota > Actinomycetes > Kitasatosporales > Streptomycetaceae > Streptomyces > Streptomyces sp. NPDC001617. Next base: position 7,241 of record NZ_JBSFHA010000126.1, on the reverse strand, counting down.
ACGCCCAGCACACCACCTGGTCCGGGATCATGGTGATCAGCGAGCGCTTCAAGCAGACCCGCATGGAGTCCTCGACGGTCGGACTCGGCGACGAGTACGACATCTCCGACGTCCCGCACGCCCAGCGCCTGACCACGTCCGGCACCTTCGTGCACGGCAACTACTGGGCGTCGACGTCGGTCTTCGGCCACGAGAACACCAGCCACGGCTGTGTCGGCCTGCACGACGCGAAGGGCGCGAACGACAGCTCCGTGGCGGGCTACAAGTTCTACGACTCCTCGATGCTCGGCGACGTCGTCATCGTCAAGAACTCGGGCGAGAAGACGGTCGATCCGGCCAACGGACTCAACGGCTGGAACCTGTCGTGGACGGAGTGGAAGGCGGGGAGTGCGGTTTAGCACGTTTGCACCGTTCAGGTGGTGAACTTCCGCGCCCCGAAAGGACTTTCCTTGCTTTAACTCTTGACGACCCCGGTGACGGAGAGCACATTGGGCCCACTTTGAGAGCGCTCTCACTGGCCCCCGCAGCCAAACACTCCGTACCCGAGAGGCACCCCTCATGAGTGACACCTCCGGCATACACCGCAGACGACGCCCGCTCGGGCGGGCGCTCGTCGCCGCTCTCGGCACCCTCGCACTCGCCGCGGTCGCCGCTCTGGCCGGCGTCCCGTCCGCCAGCGCCTCCGCCCCCACTCCCCCCTCCGGCTGGTCCCAGGTCTTCCTCGACGACTTCACCGGCTCGGCCGGCACCGGCGTCAACACCTCCAACTGGATCTACGACACCGGGACCTCGTACTCGGGCGGCCCCGCCAACTGGGGCACCGGCGAGGTCGAGACGATGACCAACAGCACCAACAACGTCGCGCTCGACGGCAGCGGCAACCTGAAGATCACGCCGATCCGCGACGCGTCCGGCAACTGGACCTCGGGCCGTATCGAGACCCAGCGCACCGACTTCCAGCCCCCGGCGGGCGGCAAGCTGCGCGTCGAGGCGCGTATCCAGATGCCGAACGTCACGGGCGACGCGGCCGCGGGCTACTGGCCCGCCTTCTGGATGCTGGGCGCCCCCTACCGCGGCAACTACCAGAACTGGCCGAGCGTCGGCGAGCTGGACGTCATGGAGAACGTCAACGGCATCAACAAGACCTGGGCGACCATGCACTGCGGCACGGCCTCGGGCGGCCCCTGCAACGAGACGACGGGCCTGGGCAATTCGACGGCGTGCCCCAACACCACGTGTCAGTCCGGCTTCCACACCTACACCATGGAGTGGGACCGCTCGGTCAGCCCCGAGGCGATCCGCTTCTCCGTCGACGGCGTCAACTACCAGACCGTGACCGCCAGTCAGGTGGACGCGACCACCTGGGCCAACGCCACCAACCACGGCTTCTTCGTCATCCTGAACGTGGCGATGGGCGGCGCGTTCCCGGCCGCGTTCGGCGGCGGCCCGACCAGCAGCACGGAGTCCGGCCACCCGATGCTCGTGGACTACGTCCAGGTGCTGTCGTCCAGTGGGAGCGGTACCACGACCCCGCCGTCCGGCACCCGTGACGCCTACAGCGCCATCCAGGCCGAGTCGTACGACAGCCAGTCCGGCACCACCACGGAGACCACCACCGACACCGGCGGCGGCTCGGACCTCGGCTACATCGCCAACGGCGACTGGGCCCTCTACAAGGGCGTCGACTTCGGCTCCACGGCGGCCACCCAGTTCTACGCCCGGGTGGCGAGCGGCGCCGCGAGCGGGGTGAGCGGACTGGTCCAGGTCCGCCTCGACAGCCAGACCGCCACCCCCATCGGCAGCTTCTCCGTCGCCAACACGGGCGGCTGGCAGACCTGGCAGACGGTCCCGGCCAACATCAGTTCGGTGACCGGCACCCATGACGTCTATCTGACCTTCAGCAGCGGCCAGTCGGCGGACTTCGTGAACGTCAACTGGTTCGACTTCGGGCACTGAGCGGTGACTCGGCGGCGCTGGGCGGCTTGACCTTCACGTGCGGGTCACCCCCTGGCGTCGCCGCCACGACGACTTCCTCCGGGAACTCCCGTACGAACTCCCGTACCGGTCTTGAGATCCACCTCGCCTCCCGCCCGAACGGCCTGCCCCGATCCTCGACAGTGATCTGCCCCAGGTGTTCGCGTACGCGGACTCCTGTGCCGCGAACCACGAGGTCGGCGCCCGGCGGGTGGCCGAACTGGACGAGCGCATCGAGGCCCTGACCCGGATGCGGGACACGCTGGTGCGGCGGATGCCCTGGCCGGCCGCCGCGCCGGTGGCGTCCTGAGTCAGCGCAGCTCCGCCCGAAAGGCCGCCGGCGTCAGGTCCGTGTGCTGATGGAAGAACTTGGAGAAGTTCGCCGCGTCCGGAAAGCCGATCGCCGCGCCCACGCGGCCGATCGGCATGTCCGTGTGGGCGAGGAGGCGCTTGGCCTCCAGGACGACCCGCTTGTCGATGAAGCCCTTGGGCGTCTCGCCGGTGGCTGCGCGGACCGCCCGGACGAGGGTGCGGCGGGAGTAGCCGAGGGAGTCGGCGTAGGCGCTGACGCTGTGGTTGGTGGCGAAGTTCTTCTCGACCGCGTCCCGGAAGAGGGTGAAGGTGGTGTCGGCCTGGCGGCGGGCGGCCTCCGCGGAGCTGGCCGCGAGATGGGCGAGGCGGAGCAGGAACGCCGTGAGGGAGTGGCGCAGGACCGCCGTGTGGAGGCTCAGCGGCAGCGTGGTCGTGTCCTCGTACTCGCGTTGGAGCTGGGCGAGGGCTGACTTCAGGCCCGCCAACTGGGGCTCGTCCGGGTGGAGCAAGGGCGGCAGGTCGTAGCGGTAGAGGCCGGTGGCCTCGACCGTCGCCCGGGGCAGGAAGCCGGGTTGCATGGTCAGGACGGTTCCGCGGTACTCGCTCGTCTTCGAGAAACGGTGGACCTGACCGGGGCGGATCCACAGCAGGTCGCCGGCGTTCGCCTCGTACTCGGCGAAGTCGATCATGTGGCGGACGGGACCCTCGTCGAAGAGCATCACGACATGGAAGTCGATGCGGTGGACGCGGTGCAGGGGCGCGTCGGCGTGCCAGGTGCGGTCCGTGCTCATGAGGGCCGCCTGCATGCCCACCCCCCACACACTCAGCTCGACCGGGAAGGGGAACGTTCTGATTCCGTCCACTCCGCCTTCACCGTCTCCGCCTTGGATGGTTCTGTCCGCCATGTCCCTCTACCGCCGCCCAGCTGGTGCTTTCCGGTGTCCCACTTTCACCACAGGCTGGCACACGGCTACCTTCCCCCGTAAAAGTCAGACTTTTAATGTTGAACGCAACCGAGTGAAACATCGCTGCGATCGAGGACTTCTTGAAGATGAGTACGCAGACACCGGACAGCTTCGAATGGACCGAACTCGACCGCCGGGCTGTCGACACCGCCCGTCTGCTCGCGGCCGACGCCGTACAGAAGGTCGGCAACGGCCACCCGGGCACCGCGATGAGCCTCGCCCCGGCCGCGTACACGATCTTTCAGAAGGTGATGCGTCACGATCCCGCGGACCCCGAGTGGACCGGCCGGGATCGTTTCGTTCTCTCCCCCGGCCACACCTCTCTGACCCTCTACACCCAGCTGTTCCTCGCCGGGTACGAGGTCGAGCTGGATGATCTGAAGGCCTTCCGGACACACGGCTCCAAGACGCCCGGTCACCCCGAGTACGGGCACACCGCGGGCGTGGAGACGACCACCGGGCCGCTCGGCCAGGGCCTCGCCAACGCCGTCGGCATGGCCATGGCCGCCCGCTACGAGCGCGGCCTGTTCGACCCCGAGGCCCCCGAGGGCACCTCCCCCTTCGACCACACCATCTGGGCGATCGTCTCCGACGGCGACCTGGAGGAGGGCGTCTCCGCCGAGGCCTCCTCCCTCGCCGGCCATCAGAAGCTCGGCAACCTGGTCTTCCTCTACGACGACAACCACATCTCCATCGAGGGCGACACCGCGACCGCGTTCTCCGAGGACGTCCTGAAGCGGTACGAGGCCTATGGCTGGCACGTGCAGCGCGTCGAGCCGTCGCTCGGCGGTGACATCGACGTCCACGCGCTGTACGCGGCCCTGAAGGCGGCGCAGGCCGAGACCGAGCGGCCGTCCATCATCGCGATGCGCACGATCATCGCCTGGCCCGCCCCGAACGCGCAGAACACCGAGGCCTCCCACGGCTCCGCGCTCGGCGCCGACGAGATCGCCGCCACCAAGCGCATCCTCGGCTTCGACCCCGAGCAGTCCTTCCAGGTCGACGCCGATGTGCTGGCCCACGCCCGCGAGGCCCTCGACCGCGGTGCCGAGGCGCATGCCGCCTGGGACAAGCAGATCGACAAGTGGCGCGGTGCCAACCCGGAGCGCGCCGAGCTGTTCGACCGGATCGTGGCCGGTCAGCTGCCCGAGGGCTGGGAGTCCGTGATCCCCGTCTTCGAGGAGGGCAAGGCCGTCGCCACCCGCGCCGCCTCCGGCAAGGTGCTGCAGGCGCTGGGTGCCGTGCTGCCCGAGCTGTGGGGCGGCTCCGCCGACCTGGCCGGCTCGAACAACACCACCATCGACAAGACGAGCTCCTTCCTCCCGAAGGGCAACCCGCTGCCCGAGGCCGACCCGTACGGCCGCACCGTCCACTTCGGCATCCGCGAGTTCTCGATGGCCGCCGAGATGAACGGCATCGCGCTGCACGGCAACACCCGTATCTACGGCGGCACCTTCCTGGTGTTCTCCGACTACATGCGCAACGCGGTGCGCATGTCGGCGCTCATGCAGCTCCCGGTGACGTACGTCTGGACGCACGACTCCATCGGTCTCGGCGAGGACGGCCCGACCCACCAGCCGGTCGAGCACCTCGCTTCCCTGCGCGCCATCCCGGGCCTGAACGTCGTCCGCCCGGCCGACGCCAACGAGACGGCCATCGCCTGGGCCGAGATCCTCAAGCGGCACGCCACCGACCCGGCCCCGCACGGCCTCGCGCTCACCCGCCAGGGCGTGCCGACCTACGCGCCCAACCCCGATGCGGCGAAGGGCGGTTACGTCCTCAAGGAGTCCTCGAAGGAGACCCCGGACGTCGTCCTGATCGCCACCGGCTCCGAGGTCCGGCTCGCCGTCGCCGCGCGCGAGCGGCTGGAGGCCGAGGGGATCGGCGCGCGCGTGGTGTCGATGCCGTCCGTGGAGTGGTTCGAGGAGCAGCCGCGCGAGTACCGCGAGCAGGTCCTTCCGCCGTCGGTGAAGGCCCGCGTCGCGGTCGAGGCGGGCATCGGCCTGACGTGGTACCGCTTCACGGGTGACGCAGGACGCATCGTCTCCCTCGAACACTTCGGCGCCTCCGCCGACGCCGAGACCCTGTTCGCCGAGTTCGGCTTCACCCCCGAGAACGTCGCCGCCGCGGCCAAGGAATCCCTGGCCGCCGCCCGCGGTTGATCCGATCGCCAGAAAGAAGATGATGAAAGTGACCGAAGCAACCGCGACCGCGGGAGCCCTGGGGCGCCTCAGCGACGAAGGCGTCTCCATCTGGCTGGACGACCTGTCGCGCAAGCGCATCGAGTCCGGCAACCTGGCCGAACTCATCGCGACCAAGCACGTGGTGGGCGTCACCACCAACCCGTCCATCTTCCAGGCGGCCATCGGCTCCGGCGAGGGCTACGAGGAGCAGCTCGCCGACCTGGCCGTGCGCGGTGTCACGGTCGACGAGGCCGTACGGATGATGACCACCGCCGACGTCCGCGCCGCCGCCGACATCCTGCGGCCGGTGTACGACGCGACCGGCGGCCGGGACGGCCGGGTCTCCATCGAGGTCGACCCGCGTCTGGCCCACGACACGGCGGCCACGATCGCCGAGGCCCGGCAGCTCGCCTGGCTCGTCGACCGCCCCAACGTCATGATCAAGATCCCGGCGACCACGGCGGGCCTCCCGGCCATCACCGAGGTCATCGGCCAGGGCATCAGCGTCAACGTCACGCTGATCTTCTCCCTGGAGCGCTACCGCGAGGTCATGGACGCCTATCTGGCCGGCCTGGAGAAGGCTCAGGCCAAGGGACTCGACCTCGACACCATCCACTCCGTCGCCTCCTTCTTCGTCTCGCGCGTCGACTCCGAGATCGACAAGCGGCTGACGGTCATCGGTTCGCCCGAGGCCCTCGCCCTCAAGGGCAAGGCGGCGCTCGCCAACGCGCGTCTCGCCTACGAGGCCTACGAGGAGGTCTTCGACGGGCAGCGCTGGACCGCCCTCGCCGGGGCCAGGGCCAACAAGCAGCGCCCGCTGTGGGCCTCCACCGGCGTGAAGGACCCGGCGTACAAGGACACCCTGTACGTGGCCGACCTGGTCGCGCCCGGCACCGTCAACACCATGCCGGAGGCCACCCTCGACGCCACCGCCGACCACGGCGAGATCACCGGCGACACCGTGACCGGCGGCTACGCCCAGGCCCGCGCCGACCTGGCCGCCGTGGAGACGCTCGGGATCTCCTACGACGAGGTGGTGCAGCAGCTCGAGGACGAGGGTGTGGCCAAGTTCGAGGTGGCCTGGCAGGACCTGCTGGACGCCGTCACGAAGTCGCTGGACAGCAAGGGAGTTGAGACGGAATGACCGAGCAAGTCGCGGTCGGGGCGCCCCTCGACTGGACCAACCCGCTGCGCGACGAGCGCGACCGCCGTCTCCCGCGTATCGCGGGCCCGTCCGGGCTCGTCATCTTCGGCGTCACCGGCGACCTCTCCCGCAAGAAGCTGATGCCGGCCGTCTACGACCTCGCCAACCGCGGCATGCTGCCGCCGGGCTTCTCGCTCGTCGGGTTCGCCCGCCGGGACTGGGAGGACGAGGACTTCGCGCAGATCGTGCACGACTCGGTGCGTGAGCACGCCCGCACCGAGTTCCGCGAGGAGGTCTGGCAGCAGCTCGCCGAGGGCATGCGGTTCATCCCGGGCGACTTCGACGACGACACGGCCTTCGACCAGCTGCGCCAGACCGTCGACGACCTGGACAAGGCCCGCGGTACGAGCGGCAACTACGCCTTCTACCTCTCCGTACCGCCGAAGTTCTTCCCGAAGGTCGTCCAGCAGCTGAAGAAGCACGGGCTGGCGGACGCGCCCGAGGGCTCCTGGCGGCGCGCGGTCATCGAGAAGCCGTTCGGCCGTGACCTGGGCAGCGCCCGGGAGCTGAACGCGCTCGTGCACGACGTGTTCGAGCCGGACCAGGTGTTCCGGATCGACCACTACCTGGGCAAGGAGACCGTCCAGAACATCCTGGCGCTCC
>NZ_JBSFHA010000125.1:0-25758 GCF_053596855.1 Streptomyces sp. NPDC001617 | reverse complement strand
CTGGCGTTGATTTTTGGCACGCTGTTGAGTTCTCAAGGAACGGACGCTTCCTTCGTACTCACCCTCTCGGGCTTTCCTCCGGGCGCTTCCCTTCGATGCTCCAAACTCTATCAGTGTTTTTCCGTCCCCCTGACCACCCTCCTGCAGGCATGCAGAAGAGGACCCCGGGATAGGATCTGACAAGTATGGGTGCTGCTGAGCAAGGACGCTTGGTCGCGTCGCTCGGCCTCAAGCAGGAGTACGACTGTACACGGGGCCGGGAAGCGGGTGCAAATCGATTGGGCTGGTGGTCTAGACCTCTAGCCGGTATCTTCCGTGCAGTACGCCACTTCGTGTGACATACCCTGCTGCACAGTGCGCCGTCCGCGACGGACAGTGACGGCCCCTCTATGAATCTCCACCTCTGGGAGGCTTCCCATGACCACCGTGACGTCCCCTCTGGCAGGACGCGCCATCGGACTGGCTGCCGTGCCCGATCCGGTCTTCTCCGGGGCCATGGTCGGCCCGGGCACCGCGATCGACCCCGTGCGTGAGCCTTCCGAGGCGGTCGCGCCCGTGGACGGAGTCATCGTCTCTCTGCACCCGCATGCCTTCGTGGTCGTCGACGAGCAGGGCCACGGCGTCCTGACTCACCTCGGTATCGACACCGTGCAGCTCAACGGCGAGGGCTTTGAGCTGCTGGTGAACAAGGGCGACACCGTGACGCGAGGTCAGGGTGTGGTCCGATGGAACCCGGCCGCCGTTGAGGCCGTCGGCAAGTCCGCGGTGTGTCCGGTCGTGGCGCTCGAGGCCACAGCCGAAGCTCTCTCCGATCTCCGTGACAGCGGCGATGTGAAGGCCGGCGACAGTCTCTTCGCCTGGAAGTGACGTCACAGCCGTCGTATGACGGCAAGTACGACAACCACCGCGGCGGCGGGACCCGCCGCACTATCGGAGACGGGTGAGATGGAGACAACGCTGCGAGGCGTCGGCGTGAGCCACGGTGTGGCGATCGGCGAGGTTCGGCACATGGGAACGGCGGTGCTGGAGCCGCCTGCCAAGCAGATCCCGGCGGAGGACGCGGAGCGCGAACAGGGGCGCGCCCGCAAGGCCGTGGAGGCGGTGGCGGCCGACCTGATTGCGCGCGGCAATCTGGCGGGGGGCGAAGCCCAGGCGGTGCTCGAGGCGCAGGCCATGATGGCCCAGGACCCCGAGCTGATGGCGGACGTGGAGCGTCGGATCGCCGTCGGGAGCACTGCGGAACGGGCCGTGTACGACGCGTTCGCCGCGTACCGCGCCCTGCTGGCCGGTGCCGGCGAGTACCTCGCGGGTCGCGTGGCCGACCTGGACGACGTGCGGAATCGTATCGTCGCCCGGCTGCTCGGGGTTCCGATGCCTGGCGTCCCGGACAGCGACGAGCCGTACGTTCTTATTGCACGTGACCTCGCGCCGGCCGACACCGCGCTGCTGGACCCGACCCTGGTGCTCGGTTTCGTCACCGAGGAGGGCGGGCCGACCAGCCACAGCGCGATTCTGGCCCGGGCGCTCGGTGTCCCGGCCGTGGTGGCGCTGCCGGGCGCCGGTGAGCTCGCCGAAGGCACGGTGATCGCCGTGGACGGCAGCACGGGCGAGATCTTCGTGAATCCGAGCGCCGAGAAGAAGGCCCAGCTGGAGACTGCCGCTGCGGAGCGCAAGGCGGCGCTCGCCGCGTCCACCGGTCCCGGTGCCACCTCCGACGGACACAAGGTGCCGCTGCTGGCCAATGTCGGCGGTCCGGCGGATGTGCCGGCCGCGGTGGAGGCCGGTGCCGAAGGCGTCGGTCTGTTCCGTACCGAGTTCCTTTTCCTGGACGACAGCAAGAACGCGCCCTCGGAAGAGAAGCAGGTCGACGCCTACCGGCAGGTGCTCCAGGCGTTCCCCGAGGGCCGTGTCGTCGTACGTGTGCTGGACGCGGGCGCGGACAAGCCGCTGGACTTCCTGACCCCGGCCGACGAGCCCAACCCAGCCCTGGGTGTGCGCGGTCTGCGGACGCTGCTCGACCACCCGGAGGTGCTGCGCACCCAGCTGACCGCGCTGGCGAAGGCTGCCGAGGGTCTGCCGGTCTACCTTGAGGTCATGGCGCCGATGGTGGCGGATCGTGCCGATGCCAAGGCGTTCGCCGACGCGTGCCGTGAGGCGGGGCTGCAGGCGAAGTTCGGCGCGATGGTGGAGATCCCGTCGGCCGCCCTGCGGGCCCGGTCGATCCTGCAGGAGGTCGAGTTCCTGTCGCTGGGGACCAACGACCTCGCGCAGTACACCTTCGCCGCCGACCGTCAGGTGGGTGCGGTGTCCCGCCTGCAGGACCCGTGGCAGCCCGCACTGCTCGACCTGGTCGCACTGTCGGCGGAGGCGGCGAAGGCCGAGGGCAAGAGTTGTGGTGTCTGTGGCGAGGCCGCGTCCGACCCACTGCTCGCATGTGTGCTGACCGGTCTTGGTGTCACCTCCCTTTCCATGGGTGCGGCGTCGATTCCCTATGTCCGGGCGACGCTCGGCAAGTACACGCTGGCCCAGTGCGAGCGCGCTGCCGCGGCGGCGCGGGCCACGGAGAGCGCCGAAGAGGCGCGCAACGCGGCTCAGGCGGTGCTGTCCGGCGAGTAGTCGTCGGTCAGGCTGTTCTTTAGGGGCGCTCCACCTGCGGGTGGGGCGCCCCTTCGCATGCTCAGTGGTGGTGACCCGGCGTCTGTCCTTCCTCCCCGAGGTCGGGCGGTACGCAGTAGTCGACGTCGGATTCGGGGGAGATCAGGTCTCCGGATTCGATGTCGGTGCAGTAGGCGTCGAACACCTCGCCCGCGGTGAGCGGTTCCAGGCCATCTCCGCGCAGGCGCCAGCCGTAGACACGGTCGGTCGTCCCGGGAGCGCTGGTGCGCATGACAAGGCCGCCCGGGCTCTGGGTGGCGATGCCGAGGGCGAGGACCGTGGTGAATTCGAGGGCTTCGGCTTCGTCGAGTTGCAGGACGCCCTCCTCGTCGTCTTCCGCGTGGAGGACGGAGAGCAGGGTCTCCGGGGCGGTGGTGACACTGCAGACGAGATGTCGGTTGCCTGTTCCCGCCGTGTCGAGGATGCGGACGACGAGGTCGGATGCGCGGCTGAAGGCGGCGCGGCCGATGTCCTCGCCGCAGGAGGCACAGGCGCCGAGTCGGGCCAGGAGTGTGGACGCGTACTCCCAGGTGGCCTGTCGGACCGCTTCGTCGACGAGGACGGGGACGAGGTCGGCCAGGGGTTGGCCCTGGTAGGGAATGGTCGGGCCCATGGTTGCCAGTTCGGCGGTGAAGCGTGTGCGGCTGGACGGGATGTCGGGGTCCAGGCCTGTTTCCGCGCAGAACGCGGCGTACTCCTCCGGGTCGAAGAGGGCCACTGTGGTGTGGCCGCCCTGGGCGGCGCGGGTCTTGAGGAGGGACTCGACCTGTTGCAGATAGGTCCGGTGGTCGTCGAAGGTGAAGCTGCGGTAGCGCCGCATGGCTCGGAAGTCGTGCTCGTCGGTCAGCAGGCCGATGGTTCCGGCGATTTCGCGGCGCAGGACGCGTCGCATGGTCTGGTGGTCGGTGTGCGCCATGTTTCCCCCTGTGCGCGGTCGATCAATGCTCACTCACAGTAACCGGCGGCACTGACAATGGGGCTCGGGTGAGGCGCTCGCGGACCAGGCGGTGCTGGAAAAGGCAGGTCAGATCGGTGGCGGCGCCGAAGGCGGTCCATCCGGCGGAGCCGGTGGCCATGGCCGCGGTGACGGCCAGTGGTCCGGCGCTGCGTTGGGTGGATCGGGCCAGCCCGTGCACGCCGAGGTAGGCGCCCTGCGCGGTGTCGGGCGCGAGGGCGACCGAGAGTTCCCGGGAGTCGGTGGCGTGGAGCATCTCGGCCAGCGTGAAGGCGGCGGCCGAGGCCGTGAGGAGCAGAGTGGCGGTGGTGGCTCCGCCGGTGGCCGAGAGAGCCATGGCGATGCCGCCCGCGGCGAAGGCGGCGGACAGCGGAAGGAGAAGAGCGCGGGCGGCCATGGTGGTCGTTCCGATGCGGGCGAGGGGGACTTGAGAGCGACCACCATCACGTTGTTGAGCACCAGCAGCAGGGAGCGAGGCCGTGCGGTGCGTCGGTCGCATGGGTGGTCCACAGGGGCAGGCCGACCTTGAAGAAGGCGTCGTCGAGGGAGAGGGCGTTTCGGTGGCGACGCAGGCGAGAGAGGTGCGCAGGCGAGAAAGGACGCGGCGTCGGCGGCGAGGAGCCAGTGTTGGGCCGTGGTGGTGCCGAGGGCCAGGGCCCCCGCGGCTGCGAGTCCGCCGATCGCCCAGCCCGCGTTGGCCATGGTCCGGTGGACGGCCTGGTGGCGGACGCGGTCTTCTCCGCCATCGGTAGCCTCGGAGACCGCTCCGCAAGCGTCCTCACCAGGCTCTTCGCCACCCGCGTGGCAGGACCGGCTTCTCCGCGGCGCGCCGGGACGCTGGTGGAAGTGCCCCGGGACGGGCCTGATGTGCTGGTCGTCGAGAACGACCACGCCTCTGCCGCCGCGGACGCACCCTGCACCCGCCCGCTGCCGGGCTGCCGCGCTGGGTTCATGTGCGGACGGTGAGCAAGTCTCTCGGTACCGACCTGAGGCGGGCCGCGGCCGCGTGTGATGCGACGACGTCGGCCCGCCACGACGGCCGGCTGCTCCTGACGTTGTGCCTCAGGCGCGCTTGCGGGCCAGGTCCTCGTAGAAGTGCAGCAGGTCGAGGTTGTCGATGGAGCCCGGGTTGACCGCTTTTTCCAGGGGCGCGCCTTGGAGGAGGCGTTTGACGGGGACCTCGATGCGCTTGCCGGTGAGGGTGTGCGGGACGCCGGGGACTTCGATGATCTCGTCCGGTACGTGGCGCGGGGAGAGCTGCTCACGGATGGTCTGCTTGATGCGGTTCAGGAGGGCCTCGTCCAGGGTGGCGCCCGGGGCCAGGTGGACGAAGAGGGGCATCCAGTAGCCGCCGTCGGGCTGCTCGATGCCGATGACGAGGGATTCCTTGATCTCCGGAAGGCGTTCGACGGCTTCGTAGATGTCCGCCGAGCCCATCCGCACGCCTTGGCGGTTGAGCGTCGAGTCGGAGCGGCCGTGGATGACGACGGAACCGCGGGAGGTGACGGTGATCCAGTCGCCGTGGCGCCAGACGCCGGGGTAGGTGTCGAAGTAGCTGTCGTGGTAGCGGCTGCCGTCCGGGTCGTTCCAGAAGTGGATCGGCATCGACGGCATGGGGTTGGTGACAACCAGCTCGCCCACCTCGTCGACCAGGGGTTTGCCGCTCGGGTCCCAGGACTGCAGGTCGGTGGCGAGGCCGGGGGCCTGGAGTTCGCCGATGTACACCGGGAGGGTCGGTACGGCTCCTGCGAAACAGGAGCACACGTCCGTGCCGCCGCTGACGGACGCGATCCACAGGTCGGCCCCGCCTTCTGCGAACTCGTCGTGCAGCCAGCGGAATCCGTCCGGCGGCAGCGGTGATCCGGTGGTCGCGACGCACTGCACCTTGGAGAGGTCGAAGTCGCGCGCGGGGTGGACGCCGGCCTTGCGGCAGGCCATGACGTACGCGGCGGAGGTGCCGTAGAGGGTGGCCCCGGTTCGTTCGGCGATCCGCCACTGGGCGCCCGTGTCCGGGTAGCCCGGGCTGCCGTCGTAGAGCACGATCGTCGTGCCGGTGAGCAGCCCGGAGACCAGGAAGTTCCACATCATCCAGCCCGTGGACGTGTACCAGAAGAAACGGTCCTCGGGGCCGAGGTCGCAGTGCAGGCCGAGCTGCTTGAGGTGCTCGACCAGGATGCCGCCCTGGGACTGGACGATGGCCTTGGGGAGGCCGGTGGTGCCCGAGGAGTAGAGCACCCAGAGCGGGTGGTCGAAGGGGACCTGCTCGAAGACGGGCTCGGTGTCCGCACCGGTCAGGGCGGACCAGTCCAGGGCGCCTTCGGGGGCCTCGGTGCCGAGGAGCGCGATGTGCACGACGGCGCGCAGCGTGGGCAGTTCGCGGCGCAGTTCGGCGACGATCTCGCGGCGGTCGTGCTCCTTGCCGCCGTAGCGGTAGCCGTCGACGGTGAACAGGACGACCGGTTCGACCTGCTGGAAGCGGTCGAGGACGCTGCGGGCGCCGAAGTCGGGGGCGCAGGACGTCCAGACGCCGCCCACGGCGGCTGTGGCGAGGAGAGCGACCACTGCCTGCGGAATGTTCGGGAGGTAGCCGCTGACGCGGTCTCCCGGGCGCACGCCCTGGGCACGCAGCTCGGCGGCCAGGGAGCCGACCTGGCGGCGCAGTTCCGACCAGGTGACGGGGCGCGGTTCGTGGGTCTCGTCGACGTACAGGAGGGCCGGTTCGTCCGCGCGGGTGGCGGCCGCGCGCAGGGCGTGCTCCGCGTAGTTCAGGGTCGCACCGGGGAACCATTGCGCCCCCGGCATCGAGCGGTCACCGAGTACGCGTGCGTAGGGCGTCGAGAACCGTACGTCGAACCACTCCGTGACGGCTTTCCAGAAGGTGTCCAGTTCGTCGACGGACCAGCGGTGCAGCGCCGTGTAGCCTCCCTCGGCCGGGGCCCCGTGCTGCTGGGCCGCCCAGGCCTGGAACTTCGTGACCTGAGCCTGTGCGATACGTTCCGGATCTGGCTGCCAGAGCGGCTGGGGGTTCACGGTCGACATGGGGCGGCTCCCGGACTGTGCGCGTCGTGTGCGTCGGTCGCGCACGGGCAGGGGTGCGCGCGTGACGCGGCTGACACGGACGATGCCATGTGATCGACTTCTGCACCAGGGCACGCCCCACATAGTCCTCATCGTGAAGATGTGGTCCCAGCACGGGTGAACGGCAGTTGAACGACACGCGCGCGTGGGGCGGCAAATGGCAGGGTGAGCAGCATGGACGGTCGTGACCTGGTGCGTTCGATGAGGGTGGTCGGTTCTGTGGGGGCGGCCCAGAGGTTGCGTACCGTGCAGGCGGCATGGCGCAGGAGGCGCGCGGACGCGGGCGCGCTGCCCCGGCGTGGTGCGGAGCGCGCGCGGGTGCCCGGGCCCGTGCAGGAGGTGGAGCCCGGTCCGGGTGGCGGTGTGGTCCGGTTCAGCCGCTCTGAGCTGCGCATCCTGGTCGCCGTCAACGGCGCGGTCTTCTGGGGCTGGGACGGGGCCGCTCCCGAGCCGTCGTACGCGCTGGCGGGCCGTTGTCCGGAGCCGGATCCCCGGGCGGTCCTGGAGCCGGACAAGGACGGCGGCTGGCGGGTCGTGGCCGAGCGCGTGACGGTCGTGGTCTCGCGGCACGGCGCGGTCGAGGTGCGGACGCCGGGTGGTGTGGTCCTGCGCCGTGATCTGCCGCCCCGGTGGTGGGAGCCGGTCGGGGGTGGGGACGCGCGGTGGATGCAGCGCTCGGAGGTGGCCGCCGACGCACGGTTCTTCGGGCTCGGCGGGCGGGCGTCGGGCCCTCGGCTGCGCGAGGGGACGTACCGCCTGTGGAACACCGATCCGGGTGGTGCGTTCGGTCCCGGCGACGATCCGCTGTACATCACCATGCCGGTGCAGCTGGTGGTGGCCGACGCGGCCACGCATCTGGTGTTCCACGACACCTCGTGGGACGGCACGGTGACGCTGCGGGAGGGCGAGGAAGGGGCCGGTTCCGGGCACGACCGGGCGGGGACGAGCGAGCTCCGGGTGGACGGCGGCCCGTTGCGCTGCTGGGTGATGGTGGGCACCCCCGCGCGCGTGCTGCTCGCCTGGGCGTCGCTGACGGGGGCGCCGGCGCTGCCGCCCGCGTGGGCGTTGGGGTACCACCACGCGCGCTGGGGCTTCGGCAGTGAGCAGGAGGTGCGCCGGATCGTCGCCGGCTACCAGGAGCGGGGACTGCCGCTCGACGCGGTCCATCTCGACATCGACCACTACGACGAGCACCAGGTGTTCACCGTCGACCAGGAGCGCTTCCCCAAGCTGCCGGTGCTGGCCGAGGAGTTGCGGCGGGACGGGATCCGGCTGGTGTCGATCGTCGACCCGGCGGTGAAGGCCGTCGAGGGCAACGCGGTGTACGACAGCGGGACCGTCCAGGACGCGTTCGTGCGGGATGCTTCCGGACGGCTGGTGCGCGGGGTGGTGTGGCCCGGGGAGGCGGTTTTCCCGGACTTCACGCACGCGCGTGTACGTGCGTGGTGGGGAGGGCTCTACGAGGAACGGCTCGCCCAGGGGTTCTCGGGTTTCTGGCACGACATGAACGAACCCACGTCGTTCACCGCCTTCGGGGAGTCCACACTGCCGCGCTCGGCCCGGCACGCCCTGGAGGGCCGCGGAGGCGATCATCGCGAAGCGCACAACGTCTATGCCCTGTGCATGGCCCAGGCGGGTTACGAGGGGCTGCGCGAACTGGCGCCCCAGGAGCGGCCGTTCGTCTTCTCGCGCTCCGGCTGGGCCGGTATACAGCGCTATGGGGGAACGTGGTCCGGCGATGTGGCCACCGGCTGGCCCGGGCTGCGGGCCTCGCTGTCGCTGGTCATGGGGCTCGGTCTGTGCGGGGTGCCGTATTCGGGTCCGGACGTGGGTGGCTTCGACGGGAGTCCGTCGCCCGAGCTGTATCTGCGCTGGTTCCAACTGGGCGCTTATCTGCCGCTGTTCCGTACGCACGCGAGTCTGCGGGCGGGGCGTCGGGAGCCCTGGGAGTTCGGTGCCGAGGTGCTGGAGCACGCGCGCGTGGCGCTCGTCGAGCGCAGACGGCTGCTGCCGTACTTCGTGGCGCTGGCGCATCTGGCCCGGCGAACGGGAGCGCCTTATGTGCGTCCGCTGTGGTGGGGCGCGCCCGAGGATCGTGCCCTGCGTGACTGCGAGGACGCCTTCCTGCTCGGCGACTGCCTGTTGGTGGCACCGGTGCTCGATCCGGGCGCGGACCGCCGGGCGGTGCAGCTGCCGCGGGGACGCTGGTACGACACGGCCACGGAGCAGGTCTACGAGGGCCCGGCGCAGGTGCTCGTCGACGCCCCCTTGTCGCGGATTCCGGTGCTCGCGCGCGCGGGTGCCGTGCTTCCGGTGCGCGGGGACGACGGAGGGCTGGAACTGGAGGTGTGGGCGCCCGCCCGGGGACGCGCCGGGGGCGGGCTTGTGGTGCCGGACGGGGGCGACGGCTGGGACGAGCCGGAGCTCGAGCGGTACGTCGCCCGTTGGAAGGGTCGAAGGCTGGTGGTCGAGCGGGAGGGTGAGGGCGGCCCGTCCGAACCGCCCTACCCGGTGCGTGTGCGAGGGCTCTGGGAGGGCTGAGTTCAGATGTAGCGACCCTCGAACCACGCGCGTACGGCCAAGGTGTGCAGCGGGAAGGCCAGTTCCTCGGGCCTGCGCAGGAGGTCCCAGCCCTCTGTCTCGTCCGTGGCGGCGGACTGCGGCAGGCCCTCGGCCGGGCGTTCCGGAAGGAGCCCGAAGAGCAGCAGGTGCCCGTCGGGAGAGCTCATGGCGTCGACGAGCCGTACATCACGGCTCGCCGCGTCGATGCCGGTCTCTTCCTTGAGCTCACGGACGACGGCCTGTCGCCAGTCCTCGCGGTCGTCGATGTAACCGCCGGGCAGCGCGATCCTCCCGCGCGCGGGAGCGATGGTTCGGGTGATGACGACCAGGGCCGTGCCCTTGGTGTCGTACACCGGCTGGAGCGCGATCGCTACGGGAAGCGGATTGCGGTAGGCCACGTTGTGGCAGGCCGGGCAGGTGCGCGGCCAGCCGGAGACGCCCTCTCCGTAGGGCGCTCCGCAGCTCGAACAGTGTGAGTCGGGCGCGGAGTTGGGGGTGGAGGCTAGGTTTTCGGACACGAAGCGGAATGTATCCGATCACGGGGAGGGCGTCTTCCGGGGGCGGCTCACTGGCCGCTGTTGAGCGACTTCCAGGACACGGGGAAGTCGAAGTAGGTGTCCGGGTAGGGCTCCGGCTTGTACGTGTAGTGCCACCATTCCTCGGCGAGGTTCACGAATCCCAGGTCCTCCAGGGTGCTCTTGAGCAACAGCCGGTTGGCGCGCTGTTCTCCCTGGATGCGCGGGTCGAGGGTGTGGGCGAGGGTGTCGAAGCAGTCGAAGCCGGTGCCCATGTCGACGGAGTTGTCGGGGAAGCGTTCGTCCTGGGGCGCGTAGCAGGGCGCGAGCGGCTCACCGGGGTGGTAGGGCCGGGTCGGCTTCGCGGGGAGCTTGACGATGGTGAGGTCCATCGTGGAGCCGCGACTGTGGCCGGATTTCTCCGCAATGTAACCGTCCTCGAACAGGCGGGTCTTGTCGACGTTCGGGTAGAACTCGCCCTTCATGGCCTGGTCGTCGAGGTCCTCGGCCCAGCGGACGAAGTGGTTCACGGCGCGCTGCGGCCGGTAACAGTCGTAGACCTTCAGGGTGTACCCCTCGCTCAGCAGCTTCGACTGGGCCTTGTGGAGGGCTTCGGCGGCGGGCCGGGTGAGGATGCAGATCGGCTGCTGGTAGCCGTCGATGCGCTCGCCGACGAAGTTGTGCACGGTGAAGTAGCGCATCTCCTGGATGATCGTCGGGTCCACGGTTCTCAGCGCCACGAAGTCCTCCGGCGCCTTGGGCTCGCTGTCCGCCCGGGCGGTGACCGAGGCGGCGGTCACGGCCAGCAGGGCGGCGAGGGCGGTGATCAGACCGCGTGCTGCACGGGTGAGTCGTGTCATGTCTCCTGCCCTGCCCAATTCCGGATGCCCGTGACACACTTCTGACGTACCGTCAGATCGTGTGCCAGGGAGGGGTCTTGTCTCGTACACGCACGCCCGTGGTCGACGGATGGTTCACCGGCGACGGGGAGGGCTTCACGCTCCTCGGTACCCGCTGCGCACGATGCGCCTCGGTGTTCTTCCCCCGTGAGGACACCCACTGCCGAAATCCCGGCTGCGCCGGCGGGGATCTCGCCGAGGTGCCGCTCTCCCGGCGCGGGCGCGTCTGGTCGTACACGGACAGCCAGTACCGCCCGCCGTCACCCTATGTGAGCAATCCGGAACTTCCGTGGGAGCCGTACACGTTGATCGCTGTGGAGCTGGAATCCGAGCGGCTCGTGGTGCTCGGGCAGGCGGCTCCCGGGATCACCGTCGCCGATCTGGCGGTGGGCATGGAGGTGGAGGCCGTCCCTGGCGTGCTGCACGAGGACGCGGAGACGACCTGGACGACCTGGCACTGGAGGCCTACGGGGGTGGGGGCATGACGGATGGGGTGGCGGTGCTCGGCGCGGGGATGCACCCGTGGGGCAAGTGGGGGCGCGGCTTCGTCGAGTACGGCGTCGTGGCGGCCCGCGCGGCGCTCGCCGACGCCGGGCTGGAGTGGCGCGACATCGGTTCGGTCGTCGGGGCGGACACGGTGCGTGGCGGCTATCCCGGCTATGTGGCCGGCGCGACCTTCGCCAAAGCGCTGGGCTGGCAGGGGGCTCGGGTGGCGAGCGTGTACGCGGCGTGCGCGTCCGGGGCGCAGGCCGTCAACACCGCGCGGGCGCAGATCCTTTCGGGGCTCGCGGACGTGGTCCTCGTGGTGGGTGCCGACGCCGCGCCGAAGGGGTTCTTCCGCCCCGCGGGCGGCGACCGGCCCGACGATCCCGACTGGCTGCGCTTCCGCGTTCTGGGGGCGACCAATCCGACCTACTTCGGCCTGTACGCCCGCCGCCGCATGGCCGTACACGGGGACACACTGGAAGACTTCGCGCTGGTCAAGGTGAAGAACGCGGCTCTGGGCGCACTGAACCCGAACGCGCGCTACCGCAAGCGGGTCACCGCCGAGGAGGTCGCCGCCTCCGCGGTCGTCGCCAACCCCTTGCGGCTGCTCGACATCTGCGCGACCTCGGACGGCGGGGCGGCCCTCGTGCTGTCCAGCATGGAGTTCGCGCGTCGGCACGAGGCCGCGCAGCCGGTGCGGATCAGGGCCGTGTCGACGGTGACGCCGCGCTATCCGAACACGGTGCTCGATCTGCCCGACATCGCGACGGACTCCGCGGTGGCGGTGGAGCCGGCCGACGAGACGTTCCGGGCGTCGATCGCACGTGCGGCCTACGAGGAGGCGGGCATCGGGCCCGAGGACCTGTCCCTCGCGGAGGTCTACGACCTCTCCACCGCCCTGGAGTTGCAGTGGTACGAGGACTTGGGGCTGTGCGGAGAGGGCGAGGCCGCCAAGCTCCTGAGAGAGGGCGCGACAGGCCTCGGGGGGCGAATACCGGTCAACATGAGCGGCGGGCTGGCGTCCTTCGGGGAGGCGGTCCCGGCTCAGGCGATCGCCCAGATCTGCGAGCTGACATGGCAGTTGAGGCACGAGAGCGGTGATCGGCAGGTCCCGGGGGCGCGTGTGGGGATCACAGCCAACCAGGGACTGTTCGGACACGGCTCGGCGGTCATCGCCGCGCGGTGAGGGGCGGGCTCCGTATGCGCGAGCGCCGCGATGGTGTACGGGACCTCGCGCCGCATCCGGGATGCAAGCCCTTTCTCGTACGCTGCGTGATCACCCCGGAATCCTGCGTGAACGTCTTATGAACTGCGCCTGAGCGCGCGCCGCGAGAGTCATCATGCTCCCGTGCGCTCCTGGACGGATACTCTCCGCTTCGCCTTCCAACCGGTGGTCAACCTGACCACCGGAGGGGTCGCGGGGCTGGAGATACTCGCCCGCCCGGAGACCGGCGACATCCTGGCCGAGGCCCGCCGAGATCCCGAACTCGACGGCCGGCTGGCGGTGTTGGCGATCCGTGCGGCGGCGCGCAAGGAGACGTTGCTGCCTCTGCACGTGAACGTGTTCGCGGGCACCCTCGCCGACCTCGGCGGCCTCACTCCGCTGCACGACGCCGTACGGGAGGCGGGGCGGCTGCCCTGGGAGGTGACCGTCGACGTCGGGCCGCCGTACACGCACGTTCCGCAGCAGGCGCTGCTGGAGGCGGTGGGCGGGCTGCGGGCCCGGGGTTTCCGGATCAGCGCGGACGGCGTCGGGGACGGGGACGTACCCCTGCGACTGCTCACCGATCTCGCCCCCGACCTGGTGAAACTCGATGCCTCGCTGCTGCCCCGGCCGGCCGCGGTACGGGCGATGCGGACGCTGTGCGAGCAGTTGGGCGCGCTCCTGTCCGTCGAGGGCGTGGAGACGGAACTGCAGTGCGCGGCCGCGGTGTCGGCCGGGGCCCAGCTGGCCCAGGGCGCGCTGTTCGCGCCGCCGGCCCGGCTCCCCGCGGCGGACGTATACGTTCCGCCCCGCTCCCCCGGTGACGCGGCGGTGCCGCGGCCGGGGCCCTCCGTGCGCGAGTTCGTGCGGCCCGCCGCGCTGCTGCCCGCCACCGCGTCCGCGGGGCAGGTACGGGCCCTGCTCACCGGGTCGCCGGAGGTGTCGGGCGTCCTGCTGGTGGACGCCTACGGGGTCCCGGTCCGGTCGGTGCACCGCTCGCGGTTCCTGCTGTCGATGTCAGGGCGCTACGGGCATGCGCTGTACGCCGACCGGCCCGCCGCCAAGCTCGGCGATCCGCCGCGCGTCGTGGGCGCCGACGCCACCGCGTGGGAGGTCCTGGACGTGGTGGCCGTCGGCAGTCGCGACCGCACGTCGGACGACGTGGCCGTGGTGGACCGGCAGGGGCGATGCGTGGGTGTCGTGCGCCTGGCCGACCTGGTGCGAGCGCTGGCCGAGAGCCGGGTCGAGGAGGCGGCCGGGCTCAATCCGCTGACGCGACTGCCCGGCTCGGACGCGATCACCGCAGAGGTGGACCGGTGCATCGCGGACGGGCGGACGTTCGCGCTCAGCTGGCTCGATGTGGACCACTTCAAGCAGGTCAACGACGGCGCCGGGTTCGCGGCGGGCGACGAGCTGATCCGGTCCGTGGGGCGGACGCTGCAGGGCGCGGCGTCCGGCGGCACCCGAGTGGGCCATATCGGCGGGGACGACTTCCTCGTACTGGCCGATCCGGAGTGGCTGGATCCGCTGGCCGCGACGATGCTGGACGCGCCCTGGTCGGCGGGTGGCCGGCCGGTCACGTTGTCGCTGGCCACGGTCCTGTGCCCGCCGGGCAGCGTGGCGGACCACCGTCAGGCCGCCGCCTGTCTGGCGCCGCTGAAGAAGGCCGCGAAGGCGCTGGAGGGGGCGAGCTGGGTGCTCGGACGGGCGGGGCTGCCCGGACACGAGATCCTGCGCGGTGTTCAGGCCACTCCCGTGCAGGCGGGCTGAGCCGGTCACGGAACCGGGCCAGGGCAGATCGTCATATCGCCGGCGGCCGCGTGTCGCCCGAACGGACGTACCAACCCTTGTCACCGTTGCCGTCCGCGACCTTGACGCTCTCTGGGTGCCGGGGAACACTTCCGGTGTCGGTCGACATCGCCGTACAAACACGGTGTATCCAGGCACGCGCCGCGCGGGCCCCGCCTGAAGAACAGGCCCATTCCCCCACGGGCGATTCGGCTCCGACGGCACGCTCGTCACGGACGCCGGGTGGGGCGCGGGATCTTCCCTGCCTTCGGCTGAAGTAGCCATGGGAACGCACCCTGCACGGAGGCCCGGGGTCGATCACCGCGGGCCAGGGCCTAGGAGCCGCCATGAGCAACGGAGACATCTTCGTCGGTGAGGTCATCGGCACAGCGATCCTGATTCTCTTCGGCGCCGGTGTGGTCGCCGCCGTCGTACTGAACTACTCCAAAGCGAAGGACGCCGGCTGGGTCGTCATCGCGTTCGGCTGGGGCTTCGGCGTGCTGGCCGGGGCTTATACGGCCGCACCGCTGTCCGGCGGACAGCTCAATCCGGCGGTGACGATCGGTATCGCCATCGACACCGGGAAGTGGGACAAGGTCCCGCTCTACATCGCCGGCCAGATGGTCGGCGCGATGCTCGGCGCGGTCCTGTGCTGGCTCGTCTATTTCGCGCAGTTCCAGGCCAATGCCGAGGACGAGATCGCCCAGCCGACGCTCGGGATCTTCTCGACGGCGCCCACGATCCGCAATCCGGTGGCGAACCTCATCACGGAGATCATCGCTACCATAGGACTGGTACTGCCGATCCTGGCCTTCGGTCTGACGAAGGGACTCGGCCAGTCCGGTACGACGGTCCTGATCGTCGCATTCCTGGTGGTCGGCATCGGTCTGTCCCTTGGCGGGCCCACGGGCTACGCCATCAACCCGGCCCGCGATCTGGGCCCCCGCATCGTCCACAGTCTGCTCCCCATCCCCAACAAAGGGACCTCTGACTGGAGTTACTCGTGGATCCCGGTGGTGGGACCGCTGATCGGCGGGGCGCTTTCCGGGCTCATCTTCAAAGCAGCCTTCTGATTCGGGCAGGCTTCCGAAGGAACGACGAAGGGGACGTCATGACGGACAAGTTCGTCGCCGCTATCGACCAGGGCACCACTTCCAGCCGCTGCATCGTCTTCAATCAGGACGGCGCGATCGTCGCCGTGGACCAGCGTGAGCACCGCCAGATCTTCCCCAAGCCGGGCTGGGTGGAGCACGACGCCACCGAGATCTGGTCCAAGGTGCAGGCGGTGGTCGCCGGTGCGATCGCCAAGGCCGGGCTGCGTGCCGACCAGCTCAGCGCGCTCGGCATCACCAACCAGCGCGAGACCACGGTCCTGTGGGACCGCGCGACCGGGAAACCCGTGCACAACGCGATCGTGTGGCAGGACACGCGCACCGCGGGCCTGGTCAACCAGCTCGGCGGCCCGGACGGCCAGGACCGCTTCCGTGAGCAGACCGGCCTGCCGCTGGCCACGTATTTCTCCGGCCCGAAGGCCGCCTGGCTGCTCGACAACGTGCCCGGGCTCCGGACCCGCGCCGAGAACGGCGAGATCGCCTTCGGCACGATCGACGCCTGGCTCATCTGGAACCTTACGGGCGGCACCGACGGCGGGCAGCACGTCACCGACGTGACCAACGCCGGCCGCACCATGCTGATGAACCTGGAAACCCTCCAGTGGGACCAGTCCATCCTCTCCGCGATGAACGTCCCCGAGGCCGTCCTGCCCGAGATCAGGTCCTCGGCCGAGGTGTATGGCACCGCGGTCGGCCAGCTCGCGGGCGTACCGGTCGCCTCGGCGCTCGGCGACCAGCAGGCGGCCGTCTTCGGACAGGCCTGCTATGACGTCGGCACCGCGAAGAACACCTACGGCACGGGCTCCTTCCTGCTGCTCAACACGGGTAACCGGCCGGTGCCGTCGAAGAGCGGACTGCTGACCACGATGGGCTACAAGATCGGGAGTGAGGCGCCGGTCTACTGTCTGGAGGGGTCCATCGCCATAACGGGCGCGCTCGTGCAATGGTTCCGCGACCAGCTCGGCATCATCCGTACCGCCGACGAGATCGAGCCGCTCGCGGCGAGTGTCGAGGACAACGGCGGCGCGTACATCGTGCCCGCGTTCTCCGGTCTGTTCGCGCCGTACTGGCGCTCCGACGCGCGCGGTGTCATCACGGGTCTGACCCGCTATGTCACCAAGGCCCACCTCGCGCGTGCCGTGCTGGAGGCGACGAGCTGGCAGACCCGCGAGGTCGTGGACGCCATGTACCAGGACTCCGGGGTGCACATCACCACCCTGAAGGTGGACGGCGGCATGACCAAGAACAACCTGCTCATGCAGCACCAGGCGGACGTGCTCGACGTGCCTGTGGTCCGTCCGAAGGTCTCCGAGACGACCTGTCTCGGCGCCGCGTACGCCGCCGGGCTCGCCACGGGCGTGTGGAACGACCTCGACGAGCTGAAGTCCCACTGGCAGAAGGACGTCGAGTGGACGCCCGCCATGGATTCGTCGGTCCGGGACCGGGAGTACCACAACTGGCGCAAGGCCGTGGAGAGGAGCTTCGGCTGGGAGGAGGACGCCGAGAACTAGGCGCACGCGCGTGTGCCCATGACTGCGGCCCGTACCCCGGTCGGCGGGGGTACGGGCCGTACGCGCGCCTCAGGTGCCGACGGGCTCGCGGCGCTCCGCCGCCTGCGCCATCGCGTGCCGCACCACACCGATGAGGATCTGCTTGACGGACTCCCGGTCGCGAGCGTCGCCCAGCACGAGCGGGACGCCCTCGTCGAGGTCGAGGGCTCGCCGGACGTCCTCGACCGGATAGCGGGCCGCTCCCTCGAAACAGTTGACGCCGACGAGGAAAGGTATGGAGCGCCGCTCGAAGTAGTCGACGGCGGCGAAACAGTCCTCCAGACGGCGCGTGTCGGCGAGCACCACGGCGCCCAGGGCGCCCTCGGAGAGCTCGTCCCACATGAACCAGAACCGTTCCTGGCCGGGGGTGCCGAACAGGTACAGCACGAGGTCCTCGCGGAGCGTGATGCGGCCGAAGTCCATGGCCACGGTGGTGGTGTGCTTGCCCTCCACGCCGCTCGTGTCGTCGACCGGGCGGCCCGCCTCGGTGAGTAGTTCCTCGGTGCGCAGCGGCCTGATCTCGCTGACCGCGCCGACGAGAGTGGTCTTGCCGACGCCGAAGCCGCCGGCCACCAGGATCTTGAGCGTGACGGGCTCGACCGGAGGCTTCCCGCGCTCAGAACGCCCGAAGATCATCGATCTCTTCTCCTGCTTGATGGGGACGGGGGAGGTGGCGGACCATAGCCTCCGCCACCAGGGGTTTCGATGACGAGTACGTCGCCGGGACCGACGTCGGCGAAGTCGCTTCCGGCAAGTGGGGTGACCGTGCCGTCCGCGTGCTCCACCCGGTTGGCGCCCAGCGCGCCGGGCTCGCCGCCCGCCATGCCGTACGGCGGAACCTTGCGGTGCTGGGACAGCGTGGAGACCGTCATGGGCTCGTGGAAGCGGATACGGCGCACCGCGCCGTCCCCGCCGGGCCAGCGTCCGGCGCCGCCGCTGCCGTGCCGAACGGCGAACTCATCGAGCTGTACGGGCAGCCGCCACTCCAGGACCTCGGGGTCGGTGAGCCGGGAGTTGGTCATGTGGGTCTGCACGACGGGCGCGCCGGGGAAGCCGTCGCCCGCGCCGGACCCCGAGGCGACGGTCTCGTAGTACTGGTGGCGTTCGTTGCCGAAGGTGACGTTGTTCATGGTGCCGGAGCCCTCGGCCTGCACGCCGAGCGCCGCGTAGAGGGCGCCGGTGATGGCCTGGGAGGTCTCCACGTTGCCCGCGACGACGGCGGCCGGCGGCTCGGGCGAGAGCATCGAGCCGGGCGGCACGACGATGTCCAGGGGGCGCAGACATCCGTCATTGAGCGGGATGTCGTCGGCGACGAGGGTGCGGAAGACATACAGGACGGCTGCGTTGACGACCGCGAAGGGGGCGTTGAAGTTGCTGGCCAGCTGGGGCGAGGTGCCGGTGAAGTCGACGGTGGCGGAGCGGTTCTCGCGGTCCACGCGCACGCGTACGCGGATGAAGGCGCCGGAGTCGGTCTCGTAGGCGTACTCGCCGTCGTCCAGGGTCTCGATGACCCGGCGTACCGCTTCCTCGGCGTTGTCCTGGACGTGCCGCATGTACGCCTGGACGACGTCGAGGCCGTAGTTCTCGATCATGCGGGCGACTTCGTCGACGCCCTTCTGGTTGGCGGCGATCTGGGCGCGTAGGTCGGCGAGGTTGGTCTTCGGGTTGCGGGAGGGGTAGGGCGCCTCCGTGAGCAGGCGCAGGGTCTCCTCCTCGCGGAAGCCGCCGTCCTGGGCGAGCAGCCAGTTGTCGAAGAGGATGCCCTCCTCCTCGATGCTGCGGCTGTTCGCGGGCATGGAACCCGGGGCGATGCCGCCGATCTCGGCGTGGTGGCCGCGGGAGGCGACGTAGAAGAGGATCCGGTCACCGTGCGTGTCGAAGACGGGGGTGATCACGGTGACGTCCGGCAGGTGGGTGCCGCCGTGGTACGGGTCGTTGACGGCGTAGGTGTCGCCGGGGCGCATCACGGAGCCGCGGCGCCGGATCACTTCTTTGACGCTGGTGCCCATCGAGCCCAAGTGGACTGGGATATGGGGGGCGTTGGCCACCAGGTTGCCGTCCGGGTCGAAGAGGGCGCAGGAGAAGTCCAGGCGTTCTTTGATGTTGACGGACTGGGCCGTGGACTCCAGCCGGGCGCCCATCTGCTCGGCGATCGACATGAAGAGGTTGTTGAAGACCTCGAGCAGAACCGGATCGGCTTCCGTGTCGAGATCGGAACTCTCCGTAATCGCCGCACGTTCCATGACCAGATGCCCATCGTCTCGCGCCACGGCCTGCCACCCGTCGTCGACGACGGTCGTCGCACTGGCCTCGGTGATGATCGCGGGGCCGGTGACGGTCTCGCCGGGGGGAAGGTCCTCGCGGCGGTGGAGGGGTACGTCGCGCCAGGTGCCGCCGGTGTGGAGGCGGACGGTGTCGGGCGTGGAAGGGCGGCCTTCGTACGGGGCGAGGGCGGAGAGATCGGGGGGTTCGGTGATGCCGGTGGCTTCCACGGAGAGGGCTTCGACGACGATCGGGCGGTCGAGCGTGAAGGAGTACGTGGCGCGATGACGTTCTTCGAAGGCATGACGCATCGTGTCGGGCTCGGTCAGCTCGACCGTGAGGGTGGTGTCGGTGCCGTCGTAGCGGAGCTGAGCGCGGCGGGTGACCTGGATGTGGTCCTCGGGGACGTCCTCGGCGAGGAGTTCGGCGCGGGCCGCTCCTTCGAGGTCGTCGGCGGTCTTGCGGACGGCGGGCATGGAGGCCGGCTCCAGGGGCGCCTCCACGGACTGTTCGCGCATGGCCGTGGTGTCGGCGAGGCCGATGCCGAGCGCGGACAGGACACCGGCCATGGGCGGGACGAGCACAGTGCGGATGCCCAGCGAGTCGGCGACCATGCACGCGTGCTGACCACCCGCTCCGCCGAAGGTGGTGAGGGCGTAGCGGGTGACGTCGTGGCCCTTCTGGACGGAGATCCGCTTGACGGCGTTGGCGATGTTGGCGACGGCGATCTGCAGGTAGCCCTCGGCGACCTGCTCGGGCGTGCGGTCGTCGCCGGTGCGCTCGCGGATCTCGTGCGCGAGGGCGGCGAAGCGGTCTCTGACGAGTTCCGCATCGAGGGGCTGGTCGCCATCGGGGCCGAACACCGTCGGGAAGTGGGCGGGTTGGATGCGGCCGAGCACGACGTTGGCGTCGGTGACGGCGAGCGGACCGCCGCCGCGGTAGCAGGCGGGCCCCGGGTCCGCGCCCGCCGAGTCCGGGCCTACGCGGTAGCGAGAGCCGTCGAAGTGGAGGATCGAGCCGCCTCCGGCCGCCACGGTGTGGATGTCCAGCATCGGGGCGCGCAGCCGGACACCGGCGATCTGCGTGGTGAAGACGCGCTCGTACTCGCCGGCGAAGTGCGATACGTCGGTGGAGGTGCCGCCCATGTCGAAGCCGATGACCCGGTCGAAGCCGGCCAGCTGCGACATGCGGGCCATGCCGACGATGCCGCCCGCCGGTCCGGAGAGGATCGCGTCCTTGCCACGGAACTGCCCGGCTTCCGCGAGGCCCCCGTTGGACTGCATGAACATCAGCCGCACGCCTTCGAGTTCATCGGCGACGTGTCGGACATAACGGCGCAGCACGGGCGAGAGGTAGGCGTCGACGACCGCGGTGTCCCCGCGTGGGATGAGCTTCATCAAGGGGCTGACCTCGCTGGACAGCGAGATCTGCGGGAAGCCGACGCGGGCGGCCAACTCTCCCACGGCCTGTTCGTGCGCGGGGTGGAGATGGCTGTGCATACAGACGACGGCGACGGCGCGGATCCCGTCGTCGTATGCCGCCTGGAGGGGCCCGGTGAGCGCGTCCAGGTCGGGGGCGTGCAGGACGGTGCCGTCGGCGGCGATGCGTTCGTCGACCTCTACGACGCGTTCGTGGAGCAGTTCGGGAAGCTCGATGCGGCGGGCGAAGATCTGCGGACGGTTCTGGTAGGCGATGCGCAGGGCGTCGCGGAAGCCGCGGGTGACGACCAGCAGAGTGCGTTCGCCCTTGCGTTCCAGGAGGGCGTTGGTGGCGACCGTCGTCCCCATCCGGACGGCCTCGACGGGGTCCTGGGCGCCGCCGAGCAGTTCGCGTACGCCCGCCACGGCCGCGTCGGCGTACCGTGCCGGGTTGTCCGACAGGAGTTTGTGTGTGAGCAGGCGGCCGTCCGGGCGTCGCGCGACGATGTCGGTGAACGTACCGCCCCGGTCGACCCAGAACTGCCAGCCTGTCACGTCAGTACCCCGCTTCCGCGCCGCTCACAGCGCCCGGAGGCCGTTGATCACGTCGCGCAGAATACTCTCGTCCACCAGCTCGGCAGGGGGTATCGGCCGGTTGACATGGACGAATTCACCATCCACGAGATCGCCGACGAGGACCCGGACCACGCCGATGGGCAGGTCGAGTCCGGCGGCGAGTTCGGCGACGGACTGCGGGGTGTCACGGCACAGGTCGACGATGTCCACGTGCTCCGGGGACAGCGTCGCGTCGGCGTCCGGATCGTCCGCCTGCGGTTCCGTGACGACCACCGCGATCAGGTCGAGGCGGTGCTGGCCCGGACTGGTCGTGCGACCGCGCGTCATCGCGTACGGGCGGACGACCGGTCCGGCCTCGTCGTCGAACCAGTGGCTTCTTCCCTGACCGTCAGCGCTCATGACATCCCACTACCCGCCTGCGGGCAGATCGGTGCGCGGAGCGGTGCCCAGATGTGCGCCGACGCGCTTGACGAGGAGCGTCATCTCGTACGCCACCTGGCCGATGTCGGCGTCGGCGTCCGAGAGGACCGCGAGGCAGCTGCCGTCGCCGGCGGCGGTCACGAACAGGAAGGCCTCGTCGAGCTCGACGATCGTCTGGCGGACGTTGCCCGCCTCGAAGTGGCGGCCCACGCCCTTGGCGAGGCTGTGGAAACCAGAGGCCACGGCGGCGAGGTGCTCGCTGTCCTCTCGGCTCAGGTCCTTGGACACGCCGGTCGCCAGACCGTCGCCGGAGAGTACGAGGGCCTTGCGGATGCTCGCGACGCGGTCCACCAGCTCGTCCAGGAGCCAGTTGAGCCCCCCGGAGCTGTCGGTCGCGCTGTGGCCGGTCGCCTTCGGTGCGGTCATCGACCGTCCCCCTTAGTCGTTCCTTGTGGTGCTGTGCCGCTGTGGGCGGTGTCGCCCGCGGCGTTCTCCTCGCGGCCGCGCTGCCAGCCGCGCTGGAGCGAGGCCATACGGCTGCGTACCTCGTCGGCATCCCGTTCCACGGGCTCCGTACGGTCCTCCGTACGCCGCGCGGTGCTCTGTTTCAGCTGCGGTGCCAGGTTGGCCTGGCGCACCCGCCGGGGCAGCGGGCCCGCTTCGGCCTCGGGCGGGCGGGTGCCGGGGCGCCCGGCCGTGGTGTCCACTCTGCCGGGGGCCGTCGTCGCCGAGCGGGTGCGTGTGGGAAGGGCGGGGGCCTGGGGACTGTCGCCGGTGCCAGGACCCTCGGGGCCGGTGGCCGCGCTGCGCTCGGCGATCCTGTCGGTTCCGCTCGGGCGCAGCGGTGAGGCGCCGCGCCGGCGACTCGGCAGAGGCGGTACGGCCTCCGCACCCATGTGCCCCGGTCCTTCGCCGGCCAGGAGCTCCTCGCGCCGACGGGACGGCAGCATCGGGGCGGACCGTGTCTCGGGGCGGTCACCCGGAGCCGACGGGAGCGCGTCCTGTGTCTCCTCACGCCGCGGCCGCTGCTCGGTGACCGGGCGTCCGTGCGAGCTGACCAGCTTGGGTGCGCCCCGGCGGGGCAGCGGGACAGGAGCGCTCGGATGGGCGTGCGCGTCGCCGTGGGCCGTCCCCTGGCCGTCGGCGTCGTGCTGGAACTGGCCGCCGTGCCGGTCGCCCGGCTGATCCTCGGCGAGGGCTATGGAGCGGCGCGGGCGGAAGATGCCGCCGCGTTCGTCGTCCTCGTCGTCGAGCACGCCGGGGAAGTCCTCGATGGCGTCGAGGTCGACCGGGGCCTCGAGTTCCACCGGGCCGCCCAGCAGCGAGCCGGGCAGACTCGGCAGCTGCGCCGGCACCCGGGACAGCTCGGCCCGGCGGCTCTCCTCCAGTTCGGCCTCCTTCGAGGGGTGGGGCCGGTCGAGGCGGAAGCCGATGCCGTTGGTGTCGGGGATGTCGTCGGTCAGCAGCGCGTCGGGGATGAAGACGACCGCCGTGGTGCCGCCGTACGGGGACGGCTGCAGGGAGACCCGGACGTTCTGCCGCTCGGCGAGCCGGCTCACCACGAACAGACCGAGCCGGTCGGTGTCGGACAGCTCGAACTCCGGTGTCTCGGCGAGCCGGAGGTTGGCGTCCAGGAGTGCGTCGGCGGCCATGCCGAGGCCACGGTCGTGGATCTCCAGGGTGAAGCCGTTGGCGACCCGCTCCCCCACCACCTGCACGGCGGTGTGCGGCGGGGAGAACACCGTGGCGTTCTCCAGGAGTTCGGCCACGAGGTGGGTGAGGTCGGCGACGGCCGGGCCGGTGACGGCGACCCGGGGCAGCCGCCGGACCTCGATGCGCTCGTAGTCCTCGACCTCGGCGACGGCCGCCCGTACGACGTCCATCAGCTGGACAGGTTTGCGCCACTGCCGGGAGGGGGCGGCGCCGGAGAGGATCACCAGGCCCTCGGCGTGCCGGCGCATGCGGGTGGTCAGGTGGTCGAGGCGGAAGAGGTCGGCGAGCTCGTCGGTGTCCTCGGTGCGGCGCTCCATCGTGTCGAGCAGGGTGAGCTGCTTGTGCAGCAGGACCTGGCTGCGGCGGGCGAGGTTGACGAAGACCTCGGAGACGCCGGCCCGCAGTTCGGCCTGTTTGACGGCGGCCTCGACGGCGGCGCGCTGCAGGGTGTTGAGGGCCTGACCGACCTCGCCGATCTCGTTCTTGTCGTACTCGAGGCGCGGGACCTCGGTCTCCACGTCGACCTGCTCGCCGGCCGACAGCCGCCGCATCACGCTGGGCAGCCGGACGCCGGACGACTCGTGGGCCTCCAGGCGCAGTTGCCGCAGGTCGCGGATGTGGGTGCGGCCGATGCGGACGGACAGGAAGAGCGAGAACAGCAGGGCCAACAGACCGAGTACGCCGGCGACGGCGGCCTTGGCGATGACGTTGATCGCGACCGGGCGGACCCGGTCCTGATAGCGGTCGCTCGCCTGGTCGTTGAGGGTGCCGAGTTCGTCGAGGACGTTCCCGGCGGCGGTGTCCCAGCTCTTGGCGGTGACCTCGGTGGAGCCGCCCGAGGAGACGGCGGACTGCTCGGCCACCCTCAGCGGGGCGGTCGCGGCGTTCTTCCAGAACTGCTCGTAGCGGTCCTGTTCCGAGGAGGGCAGCAGCTGCAGGCTGATGTCGTACATCATGCTGCGCTGGGCGATGAGGTCGGTGACATCCCGGATCTCGTCGCGCGAGAGCTTGCCGACGATCAGGGAGGACCCCAGGAGCGCGTCCTCGCGGGAGAGCAGTTCGCGGGCGCGGGCGAGGTTGACCAGTGCACGGTACTGCTTGTCCATCTCGACGTTGTCGACGACATGGAGGTTGGTGAGCAGGACGTAGCACGGGTCGATCAGGCGGTCGTAGAGGTCGAGGGTCTGCGCGCGGTCGACCGTGCCGTCCTGCACGCTGCGGCGCAGCGACTCGATGCCCTCGAAGGCGTCCAGCGCCGTACTCAGCCGCTGGGCCGTGTCCGCGCCCATGGCGTCGCGCACATCCGGGTTCTGCGAGTTCTTCCGGATCTCGGCGACGGCCTTGTCGGTGGCCGCCGTGGCGCGCCTGAGATCGACGAGCCCGTCGGCAGCACGGGGATCGGCGAGATAGACGAGGGACTGGCGGCGCTCCTGCTGCACCACACGAACGGTGTCCTCGATCGGATAGGCGATCTTCTCCACCACGTCCGACACGTTGAACAGCTGTTCTGCCTCACGGCCCGTGAGTACCGTGGCGAAGCCCCAGATCGCGGTCAAGGAAACCAGCGGCACGAGAAGCAGCGCCACGATCTTCCGGCGGATCGACTTCCCGCGAAAGCGCATGGCCTCCCCCAGCTCGACCCCCAACGACCGGGGGCACACATGTACGTCAACAAACTTGCGCGAGCCTACTACCGACACACACGTAACTCGAAGAGCGGTCCGGAGGCTGAACTTCCACGCGGGCGGCGAGACATGGGGAGTTGTCCGGTCATTGGGGGAGATTGCCTCCCGGTTTACCCCGGAGGTAACGGGAACTCAGGAGGCAGGGGCGCCCGGTCTGTTGGCTGAAATTTTTCGTCGCTCGGGAATCTTCAGGATGCGCCGTTCGTCCTTCTCTACAGGAAATGGGGGCGGAATCGGCCACAGGAGCCGCATCCAGCAACCGGGCGGCGTAAAACAGCGCAAGCCGGGCAGCCACAGGGGAGCCGTGCCGTGAGGCACGGGGCCAGCGGTATGCCGGCGGTGGGGAGTGACACGGTGATGGGCACGGCGGAGCGGCGCGAGGCGCCCGGGGACGGCGTGGTGGCACAACTGACGGTGCGGCAGGGCACCGAGGCGCCGGATCACGACATTCCGGCAGAAGTACGCGGAGTCACTGAAGACGACGGCGCAGCCCAGGCCCAGGCGTCCTACCGCCCGTTGTGGGTCGAGGAGCCGGCGCGGCGGCGCCGGATGCCCGATCCGGTGCGTACGGCGGCGGTGCGGGCGGTGCTCATCATCGCCGTGACGCTGATCCAGGCGATGGTGGCCTTCCTGTGCACCATGGCCGGATCCTGGCTCGCCTTCCCGATGGTCATCAGCAGCGTCGTGAGCACGGTTGTGGCCACGTGGGGCGCCTTGGACGTCTGGGTGACCCGCCAGGTGTGGAACCAGCGCAACGGCGTGGTGTCGACGCCGAGCAGCACCGCCCGGGCCCTGCGCCGCGAGCGGCGCCGGGCCCCGGGGCGCGCGCGGGGCCCCGCGCCGCCCCCCGGGCGGAAAAGCCCCCCCGGCCGCCGCCGGC
>NZ_JBSFHA010000124.1:0-25934 GCF_053596855.1 Streptomyces sp. NPDC001617 | reverse complement strand
GGGCCCACGACAATCGTGGGCCCGCGCGCCTGCGTACGGTTCCTTCTCTCCTACCGCTTCTCAAGGCTGACCGGCACGACACTGCGAAGCCGGGCACAGCGTGGACACCTCACCAGCCGGCCGGGACCGAGACGCTCGGCCTGCTGCATCGGGAACGAAGCGGTGCTGAACACGTGCCCATCGGCACAACGGACGACGGTGCGCTCCATCAAGTCCATGAGTCCCTTCCCCAAGAGCCTCGTCCGGTTGCTGCTCACCGGACGACAAATGCCACATTACGGGATCAAAGGAACGACTCTCCAGGCGGCACTCCGACCTCACCCGGACCCTCTCCCACCCCTCCACCGTACGCCCCAACTCCCGCCCCCCGCAGCCCTGTCACCGCCCCGAAACACACGCGGGCCCCACGGCTTCAGCGCCGGGGGCCAGGCATGAGGTAAGGTAACGATGCGTTCCGACGCCGACTCGGTCGGCGTCTTACGCGGGTGTAGTTTAATGGTAGAACATCAGCTTCCCAAGCTGAGAGCGCGAGTTCGATTCTCGTCACCCGCTCTTCTTGAAGCCCCAGGTCAGCAGCCTGGGGCTCTTTCATGGCGGGCTCTCAGTCGCATTTTCCGGCGCACAAGGCACCCGAAGATTGGGCACGCGGAGGGCACGAGCGCTTGCCGAGTGCCACCCACTCGCCACTCCCACTGCCGGAACACGCCGCTGACCTGCCGTTTCATGACACTCACCGCAGCGGTCACCGATGAGAGCCCTCAGCCTGCCGCCCCCTGCGGACCAACTGGCGCTTTCCTGCACTGTGAAGGGGACAGCAGTCTCAGGCTTGCCATGTAAGACAGATCGTCTTACATTGGTTTCATGGCTGACACCATCACGATCCGCAGCGACTCGGAGACCGAGCACGCTCTGGACGTTCTCACCCATGACGGCAGTTCACGCTCGGCAGCCATCCGCCAAGCCGTGCTCGAAGCCGCCCTACGCAAAGAGCGGGCCGCCGCGATGCGTCGCGCCGTCCTGCGTATGCCGCTTGGTGAACCGGACGGCATCGACATCGCCGCGGAAATCGCCCACAGTCGCGAGGACGAGCGCTGATGATCTATCTCGACTCGGCCGCCGTCGTGAAACTCGTCCACGCCGAGTCCGAGTCGCAGGCTTTGCGCGACTGGCTCGACGAACGAGCCGAGACCGGATGGACGAGTTCGGTTCTGGTGGAGATCGAGTCGTCGCGGGCCCTTGGGCGCTACGCCCCGGAGGCTGTTGCCCGGCTCCACCCGGTCCTCGACCTGATCGAGTTGGTGGAGCTGGATGCCGGCATTCGCATCTTGGCCCAGACCGTCAAACCGGTGACCGTACGGAGTCTGGACGCCATCCACCTGGCAACGGCTCTCCGTATCCGCTCCCAGCTGACCTCCTTCGTCACGTACGACAAACGACTGGCCGATGCTGCTCAAGCAGCCGGACTGACCGTCGACATGCCCAACTGAGACATCTCTTCACCGTCAGGGCCCGGCAGAGGCTCCCGGCCTATGGATACCTGAGGCGTCGCCCGAGCAAAGCGTCAGGCCACCGCTCAGCAAGCCTTCGGTGGAACACACGTCGACGTCCCGCTGAAGGCGCCCGCATCGACCTCGCTTCAACCGCGTGCCCCATCCGTGCCCTTCAGGGCGGACGACAACGGCCACCAAAGGTGCGATCCCGACCCGCCCACGGGGCCTGACCTCACGTTTCCACAGGTCAGTACAGTAGTCGGCGAGCAAGCTCCGTCGCTTCCCAAGCTAAGAGTGCGAGTTCGATTCTCGTCACCCGCTCCATGCGAAACCCCCGGGTCGATCACCCGGGGGTTCTTTGTTGTCCAGTCCAATGTGCGGGTTCCGCGCCCTCCGCGTGCCCCGAGTGCAGGTGGTCCCCACGAGTCGGCCCCGCTCGCATCCCACCTGGCCTCCATCGGCCGCCCCTGCGACGTCGTCCTCCTGAAAGCATCCCGCGGCGGACAGCTCTGGCAGATCGCCCAAGCACTCACCGGACAACCCGTCACCGGCCTGTGAGCAGCCGTCGGACCATCACTTGTCAAGCAGCCATGGGCCCGATCAAACGGAGCAGCCGACCTCCGCGATGAGTTCCGGGCTGTCCCTCGTGAGAACCGAAGCGGCGCTTTCGCGGGTCAGCGCATCGCCCTACGCGAACACACCACCATTTCCTGCGCCGCCGACCGCTACACACTCCAAGTCGACTTCAGCGTAATCGTGAGGCCATGGCTACTGACTAAATAAACTCGCCGAATTGAAGCGGGCCGAATTCGGTCTGCGGGTATCGCCGCTTCCCTTATGAGACGAAGAGCTCCCGCAAGCCGGATGCTTGCGGGAGCCCTTCTGCCGTCGGAGTGCGCGCGGAGCGCGGCCTGCGGTAGCGAGTCCCTCCCCGTCCTGCGTGGTCGTGGGGGCATCGCGTGTGCCGGTACGACGGCGAAGCAAGCCCATGGCACAGCCGCCGCCAGAAGCCCCGCGCCGATCAAACAGGCGCCCTGCTACTGGGACGGATCAGTGCACGGAGTTGGCGGCGGCGACGATGGCGCGGTCGACCGCTCCCGGGCTGATCGAAGGAACGTCGTGTCCCGAGCGGGTGTAGGTGATGTGGGCGCCCACCCGGTTGGCCTGGAACTTCTGGGCGGCCGTCGGCACAGCGTGGTCCTCCGTCGAGATGACCGCCCACTTCGGCGGCTTCGCCGGCGGATTCACCGTGGCCTTGTCGGTGAAGGCCGAAAGGGCGACCGGCTCCTGAGTCACCGAGGCGACGCTGATGGCCGACTTCGACAGCCCGTTGCCGTACACGGTCCCGAACTTGTCCGCCTTGAGGTACACGTCGGTGTCACCGCCGGGCAGCGGAACGGTGCGGAAGTTCTCCGAAACGAGCTGCGACCCGGGGAACTGTCCGATCAGTGAGCCGGCAGCTTCTCCCGCCTTGGGGATGAGAGCCGCCACGTAGACGAGGGCCTTGACGTTCGACGTCGTCGCGGCGACCTGGCTGACGACCTCTCCCGCGTAGGAGTGGCCGACCAGCACCACGGGACCCTTGACGGTCTTGACCTGCGCCTCGACATAGGCGCTGTCGAAGGCCAGGCCGCGCAGCGGGGTGTCGATCGCGAGGACCGGGTAGCCCTGCTGCCGCAGGTAGCCGATCTCGCTGCTCCAGCTGGAGGAGTCGGCGAACGCCCCGTGGACCAGGACCACCGTCGGCTTCGCGCGGTGCGCCGTCTGCGAGGCGACGGCGTGATCGTTCGCCTTGGTCGTGACGGCGCTCGCGTTCGTCACGGCAAGCGAGGCTACGACCGCGCCACTCACCAGCCCGGCAGCCACCAGCGTTTTGATTCGAACGGTGGACTTCATTTGTTGTTATTCCTCTCGAAGTTGTCCAGCCGAATCGGCAGAGGAAGCGCCATGGTCCGCATGAACACGGAAACCTTTTTTCTTGCGGCCTGCGGCGCTTCGCCAAATCAACTATGGCGGTCGCTTCGGCGGAACGCTAATGCCAATCCCGCTCCCGTCCATGTCGATCCGGCATGAGCCGGCGAACGACATTTCCAGCACCGAATTCCTGACGTTTTAAGTGCGCGGAAATACAGAGAATGAGGCACTGCGACGGGTACGAACGGGCACGGTCGCCACAGGACTGTGGTCGTCCCGGTGACCGGCCGACGATCATGTGAAGCCGGTGACGTCAGCACGCCGACAGCTGATGTCACAGGGTTCGAACCCCTGCCGTTCATCCATGACTTGGAGCCTCAGTGCACTACGAACTCATCGCTCCGAGCGCGCTCGCCACCGCCCCACAGCAACGGTGGATACGACGTCTCCCATTACGACCTGCGGCTGAAGTACCAGTCGGCACGGATGAGTTGGCGGGGACTCCCAGGACGGGGTTGGACCAGGGCGCGGACATCACCGTCGTAGTGCGCTACAGCGAGACACCCGCGTCGAAGCACGCATACGGATTCGCCGCCTGGCTGCACACGGCGGACGGCGCGGTCGCGGCCAACGAGCCGGAGTCGGCGTGGTGATGGTTCCCCATCCGTACGACGCGCTCGGCGGCCATGTGCCGGACGTGCCCACCGGTTTCGCGCTGGAGACCCGGACCCGGCCCTTCTACAGCCCCCGAGGGGTGGCCGCAGAAGCACGCCTACGGCAACGCGTCGGTCGTGGACTTCCAGCGGTACGCGGAGAAGGTGTCCGACAAGGAGCTGGGCGCGCTGTTCGACACATGGCTCTTCAAGCCGCCAAGCCGGCGGTGCCCGCCGCGGTCGGCAGGTCTTCCCTTCCGGTTCGGCCCAAGTCGTGGAAGCAGATCGAGGCGACGAGCGAGGTGCACGAGCACTGAGCGGTGGGCAGCCCGCGTCTTCCCCCGTCACCATCGCGGCCCTGTTCGGCTGAGCGGCGGACCGCCGCGCCGGCCACAACGGTCACGGCACACCCCGTACTCGGGCGCCGTCATGTGTACATCCAGATAGGACAAGTTGTGCGCATACACAAGCTGGGCTCTGCCCTGGTCGGAGTCGTCGCCGTGCTGGCGCTGGCCACCGGGTCACCCGCTTCCGAAGCGGCCGCTCCCGCCCAGCCGGACTCCGGTTCACCCGCGCCCGGTGCCCGGCACAGCGAGCTCGTGGTCCCCGGCAAAACAGGGTCGGCGGTTCGGAAGGAACTGCCTGCCGAGGTCTCCCGGCGGTTCTACGAGCTCAACTTCGCCGGGCACGTCGGCTCGGTCGGCGTCGCCGAGGACGCGCCGTCCGCCGCGGATGCCACCACGAGCGCCCTGTCCTCCTGGACGGGGAAGTTCCACGCCTCCTGGGGCGTCTCCCCGACCAGCGGAACCATGCACGGAGCGCAGGCCACGCACAGCGTGAACCTCTCGGCCCCGGTCACCGGCGACGACACGGTCTACGCGCCGACCCTGGACCCGAGTTACGCGAGCTGCATCGAGATGACCACGATCTACTTCCGCAGCTCGATCTGGGTCGGCGCGTGGGACTGGTGTGCGGCAGCGCCGGGCTGGGCGAAGACCACGGTCGTCGACTCCGCCTTCCTGGACACCTACACCAAGAAGGTGAACGGCCGGCCGTCGTACTCGGTCCAGGACATCCAGACCAATGCGACGACCAACGAGTGGACCTCGTACCTCTACAACTACGACACGCACGCCTGGGAGCCCTTCTTCCAGAGCGCGAACACCAGCAAGCTCGGCAGTTCCGGCGGCGGCTGGGACATGATGGAGGTCTACACGAACTACGACCCCACGACCGGTGAGGGCCAGTACTGCGCGGAGACCAAGGGCGCGGTGTACCAGACCACGGGACTCCAGTACCAGTCCTCCTATGGCGGCGGCTGGACGGCAGCCACGGCGGCCAACTCGACCGTGCCGGCCACCGTGAAGTCGTCCGACCTCGGTTGCTCGGATCTGTCCTACGCGGTGCTGACGGCGAACAGCGGGTTCTCCTTGACCAACGAGAAGAACCCGACGGGCCCCATCAGCAACTCCGCCGGGATGTGTGTGGACAACCGCTCGGGGAACACCACGAACGGCAACCCGATCCAGCTGTATTGGTGCAACGACACGAACTCGCAGCAGTGGACGCTGAACCTCAACGGCACGCTGACGGTGGAGAACAGGTGCATGGCCGTCAAGGGCGGAGGCACGGCCGACGGCACCGCCGTGGAGCTGGACGACTGCGACGGCTCCGGCGGCGGGACCTGGCAGACGCGCGCCGACGGCACGATCTACAACCCGCAGTCCGGCAAGTGCCTTGATGCCACCGCGAATTACACCACCGCCGGCACGCAGCTCCAGATCGCGAGCTGCACCGGTGCCGTCAACCAGAGGTGGAACCTGCCCACCTGACACTGCGTCGAGGGCGGCCTGCCGAGGCGTGCTCACGCACCCGGTAAGCCGCCCTGTGGTGGGATCCCTCGAAGTCTCCGGTGGGGGCCGGACCTGCTCGGACAAGGGCGCGCGAGGGCCCAGGGCACCGGACGCGACGAGGTTCCCGCCTCCCGTCCGCCTCTTCCGCCGCCCCCTGCCCTCCAGGCGTCCAGAAGCGCGGCCCGGACCGCCTCCTCCGACTCCTCCGGTTCCGTGTCTTCGCCGGAAGTCGCCGCTCGCTCGTCCATGTTTCGTCTCTCCGTCGGTCTGTTCGTCTCGGTCGGCAGTGGGCGGTCCGGGCCGTCGCATCGAGTTCCGGGTCCGTAGGGGGCCGTTCAGTCGTCACTTCAGTGCCTGCCGCGCTTCGCCGGCGCAGGGGTTTCCCGGGCCTTTTCGACGACGCCCATGAACGTCGTGCGCCCCCATTGGGTCGTGCAGTCGACCGACAGTCCACGCCGTGCGAGGCGCTCGTCGAGCCGTACGATCCTGCCGTGCAGCGCTCGGCGGCTCATCGGTTCCCCGGCGGTACCGAGCAGCAGGCACAGGTCGTGGCAGCACCAGGGCCGCGAGGCGGAACAGAGGACCTCGAACAGCACCTGCTG
This sequence comes from Streptomyces sp. NPDC001617, assembly GCF_053596855.1. NCBI lineage: Bacteria > Bacillati > Actinomycetota > Actinomycetes > Kitasatosporales > Streptomycetaceae > Streptomyces > Streptomyces sp. NPDC001617. The sequence continues at coordinate 19,422 of NZ_JBSFHA010000124.1, read as the reverse complement.
GGAGTGCTGTTGGAGGCCGACCTCACGGAACGCTGGCGAATCCTCGGCTTGCCGCTGCCGCGTGGGTCTCATGTCCAGCCATCGCCGCTCCGCGGTGATTCTGCTCGCGAGTTCCCTGGGCGGCGAGTCGCGGAGGAGGACGTTGGCGGCGCCCGCCAGGAGAAGCCCTACGGAATCCGTGTGATCGGGTACGAGCACGACCACGGATGAGATGTTGCTGAGCGCGCGCACGCGTTGCTCAAGACCGTCGCTCCACTGCGCCCCGGGTACGTCCAGGACGGCGAGGCGAGTGCCGGCCTCGTGCAGCAGCGCGCCGTAAGCCCGCTCGGAGCCCCAGGTGTGAGTTCGGGCGGGCAGCACATGCTGACTGCGCAGGGCGCGGAGCAAGGACGCCGTCCGCTCGCGCTGAAGCGTGAGCACGGTGCTCACGGGATAGGTGACTTCCTCCTCTTCCATCTCTTCCATGAGGCCGATGGGACCGTGGCCGATGCTGAGGTCGGTCATGTTCGACGTTCGCCCTCCGGGGTTGCGGAGCCTGGGCCTGGAGGCGTTGGCGAAGGCCGGCCCTCTCGGACGTCAGCGGGTCGACGGGCGACAGAGGCGGACCCGCCCCGCCCGCCGATTCTCGGTCAGGCTCCGCCGATATCGCCGATACCGACTCGGGCCGTTCTGATGCCGGATCGGCATGTGCCCAGCTCCCCGACACGCCATTCGCACAACTGCCGTGCCGCAGTGTCTGTTCGGCCCCTGTCGAGGTCCTGTTGGTACCCGATGCGCCACGGCAGCCGTGAACACGTGACCCGGACCCCTACGTTGGTCCACGTCGGCCTCCCCCGGTCCCCCTCGGTGGGAGGCCGCGCCGATGCCCGTCGAGTCGCCTTCGGCGTCGGAGTCATGGAGAGCGCGGCCTGTCGACAGGCCAAGTGACACGCGCCCTGTGGGTTGCCGCTCGCCCTTCCCGTTCCGCCCTTCCCGTACAGAGAGCCGAACAACGATGCTCGAAGAGCTTCATGTCCAGTCCGAGGCAAGGGACAGGCGGCCCGGCAGGCGGGCCGACCATGCGGTTTCTCGCCGAAGGTCGGCTGTCTTCTTATCCGCCGTGCTGACGACGTTCCTTGCCGCCTCCAGTGCGCCCACTCCGCTCTACCGCGTCTACCAGGCGAGTTGGCACCTCTCCTCCGGCACGGTCACCGTGGTCTACGGCGTGTACTGCCTGAGCGTCCTGGTCGCGCTCCTGACCGTCGGGGCGCTCTCCGATCATGTCGGCCGGCGGCCGGTCATCGGCGTCGCTCTCGCCCTCGAAGCACTGTCCATGCTGCTCTTCCTGCAGGCCGGCGGTGTGACCTCGCTGATCCTCGCCCGGACGCTCCAGGGGCTGGCCACGGGTGCCGCGACGAGTGCGCTGGGTGCCGCCCTGCTCGACGTGACCAAACGGTGGGGGCCCCTGTTCGTCAGCGTCGCTCCGCTCATCGGCATGGCGTCGGGGACGCTCGGCACGAGCCTGCTCATGGACCTGATTCCGGCTCACCTCGGCAGCGTGTACACGCTGCTGTTCAGCGCGCTGGCCGTGCAGATGCTGGGTTTGGCCTTCCTTCCGGAATCGAGGCTGCCGAGGCCGGGAGCCTGGCTTTCGGTGCGACCGCGGATCCGCGCTCCCCGGTCCAGCCGCCGAGCCCTCCTTGTCACCGCACCCGTGTTCGTGGCTGTCTGGGCTCTAGGCGGTTTCTATCTGTCCCTCGGACCCGATCTGGTCCAGGGCATCACCGGATCGGCGTCGTCGACCGCCGACGGCCTGATCGTGTCCCTGCTGACCGCCAGTGCGGTGCCCGCAGTGCTGCTGACCCGACATACGGACGCCGGCCGAACGGCTTTGGGCGGCTCCCTGCTTCTGACGACGGGGGTGGCCGTCACGCTGCTGGCCGCACACCGCGACTCCTCCACAGCTCTGTACGTGGGGACCGCGGTGGCCGGTGCGGGATTCGGCCCGGCGTTCCAGGGCGGCGTCCGTCTGGTGACGGCGAACGTCCTCGCGACGGAACGGGCGGGCCTGATGGCCGCCATCTACACGATCACTTATACGTCGATGTGCGTTCCGGTACTGGTCACGGGTTTACTCGTCGGCGAATACGGTCTCCTGCACTGCACCTTGTTCTTCGGTATTTTCGTCATGGCGCTCTCGCTGACGCCGTTCGCGGGTCTGGGGAAATTCTCCGCCCATATATCAAGTAGGGGTACGGCATAGTGAAAATCAAAAACGCGCGCAGACGCGCACCCATGCTGCTGGCATTTCTGGCGGCCGTCCTCGGCACAGTTGCGAGCACCTCGGTCACCGCACAGGCTGCCGACACGGACAGTAAGGCGCCCGCCGATTTCGTGGCGCTCCACGACGTGGCCCCCGCGATTCTGCAGGACATCCGCTACGCCACCCCCCACAATTTCATCGGCACGCCGATAAACGGCTATGTCGAACCGCTGTGCATCGTCACCGCCCCGACGGCGCAGGCCCTGGCGAAGGCCGAGCGCCACTTCCTGGCGCAGGGCTACACGCTGAAGGTCTACGACTGCTACCGGCCGCAGCGCGCGGTGGACCAGTTCGTCGACTGGGCGCAGGACCTGACCGACCTGACGATGAAGGACGAGTTCTATCCGCAGGTGGACAAGGCCAACCTATTCACCGACGGGTACATCGCGGCGAAATCGGGACACAGTCGCGGCAGCACGATCGACCTCACGCTCGTGAAGCTGCCGGCCCACCCGACGCGTCCTTACGTCCCCGGAGAAAAGCTTGAGCCGTGCTACGCGCCGGCCGCGCAGAGGTTCCCGGACAACTCGATCGACATGGGCACCGGATACGACTGCTTCGACACGCTCGCGCACACCCTCGACCCGCGCATCGTGGGAGTCCAGCACAGCAACAGACTGCTGCTCAAGGACGAGCTGGAGTCGCTCGGATTCGTGAATCTCGCCGAGGAATGGTGGCACTTCACCTTCGCCGCCGAGCCCTACCCGTCCACCTATTTCGACTTCCCCGTCTCCCGTTCCTCACTGGCCGGCTGACCGGACAACCGAGGACTTCGGTCCACCGACGTGCGGCGCCGTCCTTCCGACCGGGAGGGCGGCGCCGCGCAGCGAAGGAAGCAGAAACCATGACCGATCGATCCGCCTCCCCTCCGTCCGGATCCCGCCGCAGGCCGCTGGTGATACTTCTCTTCGGTGGCCGGAGCTCCGAGCACGGCGTCTCCGTCGTGACCGCAGGGGCCGTACTGCGAGCCATCGACCGGACGAAGTACGACGTCCTGCCTGTCGGCATCACCCGGGACGGCCGGTGGGTCCTGACGTCGGACGATCCCGGACGCATGGTGATGGTCGACCGGCGGCAGCCCACGGTCGAGCAGCTCGCGGACACGGACCGGGGCAACATCGTGGTCTCCGTCGACCCGACCGATCGGACAGTCGTCCGCGGCGAACGCGGCGCGGCGCCGAAGGTCCTCGGCGAAGCGGACGTGGTCTTCCCCGTACTCCATGGACCGTACGGCGAGGACGGCACTGTGCAGGGCCTGCTGGAGCTGTCCGGCATCCCCTACGTCGGCGCGGGCGTTCTCGCCTCGGCAATCGGCCAGGACAAGGAGTACATGAAGAGGGTGTTCAGCGCGTTCGGTCTGGCGGTCGGGCCGTACTTGGTGATCAGGCCCCGCGAGTGGCACTCCGACGCGGCGGGCGCCCGCGCGCGGATCAGTGGCTTCGCCGACGCGTACGGCTGGCCGCTGTTCGTGAAACCCGCACGCGCCGGCTCTTCGATCGGTATCACCCGGGTCGACGGCAGGGAGGGGCTGGAGGACGCGATCGCGGAGGCGCACCGACACGACGCGAAGATCATCGTGGAGGCCCTGGTGCAGGGCCGCGAAATCGAGTGCGGCGTGCTCGAATTCCCCGATGGACCGCGGGCCAGCGTGCCGGCCGAGATCCCGGTGCCCGACGCACACGCGTACTACGACTTCGAGGCGAAGTACCTCGATTCCACCCCCGGAGTGGTGCCCGCGGCACTGACCGACAGCCAGACCCATGAGGTGCGCCGACTGGCACTCAAGGCGTTCGAGGCGGCTTCCTGCGAGGGCCTGGTCCGCGCGGACTTCTTCCTCACCGAGGACGGACAATTCGTGATCAACGAGATCAACACCATGCCCGGTTTCACCCCCGTCTCGATGTACCCGCAGATGTGGCAGGCCAGCGGCATCGGGTACGGAGACCTGGTGGACCGTCTGCTCCAGGCGGCGCTGCGGCGGTCCACCGGCCTCAGATGATCGGAGGCTCCCAGCCCGCAATGGGAGTACCGGCTGTACCGGGCCGACTATTCGCCTGGTCTTTCGTGCTGAAGGAGTCCGGTTTGAATGGACGTCACCGGAGACTTCGGTGTCCACTTTATGTCAGCCAATCATGGCCGTGGATGCCGAGTGGCGCCAATGCCGTTTCGCGAAGAAGTTATGCCGGTTGGGCATCACCAAAGCCCAAGGAGTTTTTCCGGCAGGCAGTTCGACAGGAAAAGCAGCGTGGCTAACATGGCCGTCATGGATATCGATCTCCGGCGTCTCCGCTATTTCGTGACGGTTGCCGAAGAGCTCAGCTTTGTGCGTGGCGCCGAACGCCTGAACATGACGCAGCCCGCGCTGAGCCGGCAGATCCGCGCCCTTGAGGACGATCTTGGAGCGTCGTTGCTCCAGCGCGGCCCGCTGGGTACGGCGCTCACACCGGCCGGTGGTCAGCTGCTGGAGGACGCACGGCCACTGCTCGCGGCATCGCTGGCTTTACAGCGGCGGGTCCGCCTCGCCAGCCGTGAGGGGCACCACTTCACCATCGGTTTCATGCCAGGGGTCATAGTCACGCCGATCGTCAGGCAGTTCCGGGCGCTGGCGCCGGAGGTCAATGTGCAGGTGCTGCACACGGCGCCCACCGACCAGGTCGACTATCTGCTCGACGGCCGTGTCGACGTCTGCTTCGTCCGGCTGCCGCTGCCGGTCGACACCTTCGAGATTGTTCCCCTGTTCCCCGAACCGCGCGTCGCGGCACTCTCCGACGAACATCCGCTGGCGCAGGCGCAGATCGTCGACATCGCGGAGCTGACGCCGTACCGCTTGCTGCAGGACTCCGATGACGTACCGGAGTGGCGTGGAACCGGCTTCCACGCGGCAGCGGTGCGCGACCGTCGGGAAGCCGACCGGCCCACCTCGATCGAGGAGAGCCTGGAAGCTGTCGCGTCCGGCACCGGGTTCATCGTCGTCCCGGCCGGCCTCGCCGATTTCTACCGTCGCCCCGACATCCGCTACGTCCAGCTCGCGGGGGTCGCCCCGCGCATGGTGGCGCTGGCGTACGCCAAGAACCGGAAGATGCCGTCCATCGACCAGTTCGCCAAGATCGTGATCGCGGCGCTCGGTTCGACGTAGAAGCGTCAACGGCCGACAGGCATGACTTGGGGCTTCCAGGCGTCATGCCCGATCGGCATGACGGTTCGGGCAATCGGCATTGGCGTGACATGTCGTGGGCCGCAAAGCTCGGTGGAAGGCGGAACACCCTGCCCGGTCGGGCTCTCAGGCGCTGGTGAGCGGGGGAGAGATGGCTGCCTATGACTATGTGGTCGCCGCCGACGACAGGCCCGAACATCGAGAAGGTTTTCATATGCCGAGCACTGAATGGCGCGAAGTCTTTCTGCCCGACGAGAGCACCCGGCACGCCGACCAGGCGCGCGTTTTCACTGAACTGCAACGCAAACGTCTGAAGAAGCAGGGCCACGGGAGAGCTCTGCATCGCAATGGAGTAGCCGCCCTGAAGGCTGTCCTCGCGGTGGAAGGAGATCTTCCCGAATATGCGCGGCAAGGGATTTTTGCCACTCCTTCTGCCTTTGAAGCACATGTTCGGCTGTCCAATGGAAACTTCTCCCTCGACCGGGCTCCGGACATCCGCGGTTTCGCGATCAAGGTGCTCGGCGCCTCTACGCCGTCGTCCACCGGCGTCGAGCAGAACTTCACCCTGGTCAGTCAGGAGACCCTGAAGGTCAGCGGTAGTGCGGACGTCGTCGGGATCGTCGATCTCTCCACGAGTGCGCCCGGCGCCGCGCTTCGAAAGGTCGCTACGAAGCCGCAGCTCACACGCAGCGCTGTCGTGAACTTCCGGGACATGGCGAAACCGTTCAGCGGATTCGCCACGCATGACTTCTTCAGCATCATGCCCATCACGTTCGGCGACTACGCCGCGCGGTTGAAGCTGTGCGCCGCCTCGACAGCGGTCAACAAAGAAGCACGCAAGGATCTCGCCGCCGACATCTTCGGGCGACTCGCCGACGACGACCTGGAGTTCCTCTTCCAAGCCCAGTTCTTCGAGGACGAGCGGCGCACGCCGATCGAGGACTCCTCGGTCCGCTGGGACGCGCCGTGGCTCACCGTGGCGCGCCTGCGCCTTCCTCGGCAAGCACCTGACGAGGCGTTGGCCGAGACCATCGAGAAGAGCAGCTTCAACCCGTGGATCGCGGCCACCGAGCATCGGCCCCTCGGAGAGTTGATGCGTGCCCGCCAGGCCGCGTATGCGCTCAGCTGGCACAACCGGGGCGTAGCGCCCTGACCGTGATCCATCCCAAAATCGCGAACCTCGTCGGCAACTCCACGTGCCCGCAAGAGGGTTGATGCCGGACCGGCATGCCGAACCCCCGGATAGGCATTGGCGCCGCGTGATCGGCCCGGGCCAGGATGTTCGACGTGCCCCACTTCGACCTCGGGGTCCCGGCGCGGCTGCGGTAACGCACTGCGTGGCGAGGACCCTGCGCGCCTGAGCGCAGCGATCGTCGAGCCGGAGCCGCTCAGACGGAGCGCGCGTCAACGACGGCACACCAACTCCCAGTCGGCGAGGCATCGCCATGCCTTGCCCTGCCCATCCCTCACGAAAGGCCCCTCGATGTCCCACCACCAGGATTCAGCCGCCGCGAAACAGGACCCTCGTCTGGACATCAGCGACGTCTACCTGTTCAAAGGGCGCAACGGCACCGTCTTCGTCATGAACACCAACCCGGTGTCGGCCGACAAGGGCTTCCACCCCGAGGCGCTGTACGAGTTCCACATCGACACCGACAACGACGCCGTGCAGGACCTGACGTTCCGGTTCAGGTTCCTCGCGCCCGAACCCGACGGTCGGCAGGCTTGGGTGCTCGACCGGCTGACTGGTGCCGAGGCCGCCGACCGCAACGCCCCGGGGACTCCCGTGGCGACCGGCAGTACGGAGGAGATCGTCACCACGCCCGATGGCCTCAAAGCCTTCGTCGGCCGGGCCGGAGACCCGTTCTACCTCGACGGCACCGTCATCACGGCGGTCGTGACCGCGCTCCGGAACGGCGAAGCGGTGGACCTCTCCGCGTTCGACCCACAGCGGGCCTCGAACCTGTTCGCCGGCACCAACGTGACCGCCATCGTCCTCGAAGTACCTGACGACCTCGTCGGATCGGACACGATCGGTCTCTGGACCACCACCGCGCTGGACGACCACCATGGCGGCTGGCTGCAGATCAACCGGTGCGCGAAGCCGCTCGTCAGCACGCTGTTCGACGTCACCGAGGCCGGCTTCGACGATTACAACGCCACCGATCCGCGGGACGACCTCGACAACTACGGAGACCTCATTCGCCGGAAGGTCGCGGGTCTCGTGTCCGCCAACGACACTCACTCCGATCCGCAGGGCTACGGCGCCGCAACGCGGGACATCATCTTCCCGGACGTCCTGCACTACCAGGTGGGCACCGAAGCCGGCTTCGGTGCGAAGGCCCGCAACGGCAGGGGACTCACCGAGTCCGTTCCCGAAGCGATGTTCGAGATGGTGCTGAACGCTCCCGTCTCCATGGGCTTGGACGCCGGCTACGCCACTGGGACGCTGCGCGCCGAGTTCCCGTACTTGAGCGCACCGGCCTGATGCAACCAGGGCATCGGCCAGACGCCGAGCCCCGAACCTCATGGCACCCGGCCCGGCGGCCCTTTCCAAGTCGATCGCCGGGCCGGCTGCCTCACCACGTCCTCAGGTCCGAGCGGCGAAACCCGCTCCGTACCCGTCCCTTCCGGAACGAGGAAATTCCACCATGTCCCGCCGAATCCTGATCGCCTGCGCGAGCTTCGGTTACCTGTTCATCGCACTGTTCTTCGCTGCCCTGTTGATCGCCCACTGGATACCGCCGATGGCGCCGAGCTGGTCGGCGGAGCGGGTGGCGGCCTTCTATACGGACCACGCCAACTCGATCCGTACCGGCCTCGTGGTCATGCTCGTCGGCGCGGTGGCGACCGCCCCCTTCGTCGCGGCGCTGTCGAGTCTGATCCGGCGTATCGACTCGCGGCTGGCGCCGTTGGCTGCCATACAACTCGTCTGTGGTGCCGCGAATGTGGCCGCGATCTTCGTACCGGTCCTGATCTTCACCGCGACGGCTTACCGGCCGGACCGTTCGCCCGACATCACGATGGCGCTCAACGACCTGGGCTGGATCAGCTTGGTCATGAACGCCTTTCCGGCGATCGGACAGGCCACCGTGGTCGGAGTGGCGATCCTGGCCGACAAGCGCCCCACGCCGCTTCTGCCCCGCTGGGCCGCGTACCTGAACTTCTGGATGGCCTTCCTCTTCCTGCCGAGCATCCTGCTGACCTACTTCAAGACCGGTCCCTTCGCCTGGAACGGCATCCTCTCGTTCTGGGTCGCGGCCAGTGCCTTCGGCGCCTGGTTCCTCGTCATGACGTACCTGATGGTGCGGGCCGCGAGCCGGGTGGACGACGACCGGGCCCCGGCCGTCCTCGAACCCGTGGCATGACCGCCACCGCGGCCGAGACCGAGCACTCGGCACCCCCGCACCACCGCCACATCCCTGGCGAGCCGGGTCTGTGGATCTTCCTCCTCGGCGACATGATCATGTTCTCGGTGTTCTTCGGCTTCATCGCGGTACTGCACGGCCGCCACCCGAGGATGTTCCGGGCCTCCCAACAGGCCCTCCATCCAGACCTGGGACTGCTGAACACTCTGCTCCTGCTGACCGCCTCGGCGCTGGTGGCCCGCGGGCTGCGACAGCTGCGATCCGGCAGACCCGCGCGAACACTGCCATGGGCGCTTCTGTGCGCGCTCGGCTTCGCCGCCGTCAAGGGTTGTGAATACGCGCTGGTGATTCGCGACGGGCATACACCGAGCAGCAACGACTTCTTCATGTACTACTTCGTCTTCACCGGAATCCACCTGGCCCACCTGACGATCGGGATAGGCGCCCTGACGGTCCTCGTCGTCCTGTCCCGTCGGCGGGCCCTGAGCCCGGGCCACCTGCTGGTCGCCGAGGGGGCGGCTGCGTACTGGCACATGGTGGACCTGCTCTGGCTCGTCCTCTTCCCACTCTTCTACCTGGTGGCGTGACACATGTGGGTCTTTCCGGCACTCGTCCTGGCCACGCTGTCGAGCTGGCTGCTGGGCATCGAAGGCAGCACGTCGACCGCGATCGGCTGCGCGGTCGTGGCGATCGCGCTGATCAAGGTACGCCTGGTCGGCCTGCACTTCATGGAGCTACGCAATGCCCCGGCGGCCCTCCGCGTCGCCTTCGAGATCTATGTCGCGGTCACGGGCACCACCTTGCTCACTCTCTATCTGGTCCTCTGAAAGGTCAATGCCCATTCGGCATGAGCGGCGACATCATCGGCATTGGCGATATTCGACGAATTCCTCAATAATTTTCTCAGCGACTCCCCAATAGAAGGGAGTTGACGAGAATCGGAGGTGAAAAAATGAGGAAGCAGCACTCCTGGTAAATCGACCGACCGCTCCGGTTCCCTTTCATCGGTTCCGGAGCGGTCGCGCATTCCGCGCAATATCCACCATCGCGAGAAACAGGATCCATCACCTTGCGGGCCCCACGTCCTACGATGCCGGCGCCGCTGCGCCATTCCGCATTCAGAAAACTCTGGTCCGCCACCACTCTGGCCGCCCTGGGCGATGCCATCTCCTCGGTGGCCCTGCCGCTGGCCGCGATCGAGGTCCTGGACGCCGACGCCGTCCAAAGCGCGGTTCTGTCGGCCGTGATCTGGCTCCCGAGCCTGTTCCTGGCCATACCGGCCGGCTCCTACGCCGACCGGACGGGATACCACCGCAGACTCCTGGCCGGTGCCAATCTCCTGCGGGTCGCCGCCCTGAGCAGCGTGCCGATCGCAACGGCCTTCGGCGTGCTCTCGCTCATCCAACTGGCCTTCGTCCTGGCCGTCATCGGCCTGTGCTCGGTGCTGTCGAATGTCAGCGAGAGCGGCCTGTTCGCCACCACCCTGCCGTCCGAGCTCTACGTGGCAGGGCAGGCGGCCTCCTACACAGGCCAGACCGCCGCGATCCTGACCGGTCCCGCCATCGGTGGATTGCTGGTCCAACTTGCGGGTGTACCGGCAGCGGTAGGAGTGGACGCAGCCACCGCCGTCACGGCCGCCCTGTTCCTCCTCCGGCTGCGCCCGGTCGAGCGCCACCACGAACCCGACTCCCCGCAGAGCCGTGACCGGCGGCCGGGTCTGGCCTTCATCCGGCGAAATCCGCTGATCAGAACCGCCCTCTCGGTCACCGCCACCGGCAACTTCTTCAACATGCTCTTCCTGTCGGTGCTCGTCTGGTACTACGTCCACAAGCTGTCCCTGACCAGCGCCCAGATCGGGTTCGTCTTCAGCGTGCAGGCCATCGGGGGACTCGCCGGCGCGGCGCTGGCCTCGCGGCTCGCCCGCCGCATCGGCCTGGGCCGGATGCTCCTGGTCGGTTGCGTGCTGTCACACGCTCCGCTCCTCGTGATCCCCGCCGTCGGCGCCACCGGCAGCCTCGTCTTCACCCTGGTCCTGGCCTCGACACTGCTGGGCGGCGTCGGTGAGTCCGTTCAGGACATCTCCGTCGGCTCCGTGTTCGCGCTGGTGGTGCCCCCACACCTCCGGTCACAGACCCGGGGCGCGTACCAGACCGTGAGCTTCGGACTCCGGCCGCTGGGCTCGGTCGCCGGTGCCCTCATCGCCGCGACAGCGGGAATCCCCGTGGCGCTGTGGGTCGGCGCGATCGGCGGAACCCTTGCCTGCCTCTGGCTTCTTCCCTCACGCCTGCTGTCGTTCCGCGGACAGGGCGACACGTCCGAGCAGCCGGAAGGCGCCACCGCTCTCTCGCAATGACGCGGGGAACCCCAGGGCGGGCGGCACGCCTGACCCGAGTGGGTAAAGTCCCGGCGAGCCGAACGGAGCCGGGGGCGGTATGAGTAGCTCAATCAGCCAGATCATGGTCGTGATTCTGGGGATCGGCGGCACCCTCGCGTCCGCCTTGCTCACCCAGCGCAGCGCCAACCGCGCCAGGGACCGTGAGCTGCAGCATGCGAGACAACTCCAGGCGGATGAGCGCGAATACGTCACTCGACAGACTCAGCTCGAAACGCGGCGCACCTGCTACGCCGCTCTCAACGCCGGCACTCGCGACTTCGTCAACGTGATGACGAAGCTCGTCCATGCTCTGGACAGGGACGAGGTGACCGAGGAACTGCGGGCAGAACTGGACCGATCACGCCGGGACCATCGCTTGCGTCACGCGGAGGCCCAGATGGTCCTGCCTGACGCCGTCATGGCGGCAGCCAGCACCGCCAACCGTCATTTTGGTGATCTCTACGGTCTGTTGATGCGGCTTGACAGAGGTATCGCCGAACCGGGAGAGAGCGTCGAAGCCGCCCGGGAGAGCATGAACCGGCTGTGGGACTCCCTATGGAAAATGCGCCACATCATGCGCGTCGACCTCGGGATCACACCACCCGATCCGGGCTCGTAGACCTGTTTCCACAGGCCATCACGGCCCGCTGGGCAGGCTCATATGAGTTTGTTGCGGATGGCGTAGGAGACGGCGTGGACGCGGTTGCGCAGTCCGAGACGGTTGATGACCCCGTAGAGGATCTTCTTGATGTTGCGTTCGGAATAGCACATCGTGTCGGCCACCTCGGCGAGGTCCAGGCCCTGCGCCACCAGGCGGAGTACGTCGATCTCCCGGGTGCTCAGGCCGGACGACGTCAGGCCCCTGGGTACCAGCACATTGCGCTGGAGGCGGTCCGCCTGGTCGAGCAGTTCGCCCTGTACCGCGGACGGCAACAGCGCTTCGCCCGCGGCGACCGCCAGCACGGCACGGATCAGGACCTGCGGCTGTGCCTCGGCCCGCCAGAGCACGGCCCGTATTCCGCACTGGGCCGCCACCGTCAAGTCGGCGTACCAGCCGTCGCTGACGACGAGCACGATCCGTGTCGGAGGCGGCATGGGCAGGCTCCGCAGGGCTTCCAGCGTGGAGTTGTCGGCGGTCTGGACCGCGGCCACCACGACGTCCGCCTCCGCCACCGTGGTGAGCGCCATTTTCGGTCCGCGGCTCAGCCCGGCCGCCAACCCGGCGTGTGTCACCGGGTCCGCGGCGTCCACGGCCACCGAGACCGAGGTCGTGGGCAGCTGTCTGACGACGTCTGCACGCGGCCGGAGCATCGGTCTGCTCGCATTCTGCGGACGTCTGATCCTCGGCGAGTCGGTGGCTGCCGGGCCGATCGGGGGACGCCGGTCCGTTTCGGCCTGGCGCTGCGTCGGCACCAGCCGTGCCGGGGCTCCCGTCGAGTGGCTGCTCATCGCTGCTCGCTTTCTGAAGTGAACGTGCCTGTCGGGTCAGCGCCGTTGGGCGCGGCCGACAGCCAGTGGGTGGACACCGATCGCGATCCGACCGGTCGGGAGGAGACCTGCGCCCAGACGACCGCGAGCCACACCAGCGCGCGGTCGCTGTGTCTTTGCAGGTCGAGGCCGGTGAGCTTCTCGATCTGCCTGATCCGGTACAGCAGGGTGTTGCGGTGCAGATGAAGGGCGGCCGTGGTGGAGGCGTTGTCGAACTGGTTCTCGGCCAGGCAGGCGAGAGTCGCCGTCAGTGCGCCGTTGTCCCCGCCTGTCAGCGGGCCGAAGACCCGGCGGGTCACCGCGTCCGCGAGTTCGGGAGAGTGCGCCAGAAGCAGTTGGGGCAGGAAATCCTCGACCCGGACCCGTCCACGCCGGTTGGACCGCGACGCGACAGCGACCAGGAGACGCAGATTGTCGACGGCGGTCCGAAGGCCGGTCCGGCCGGTCGGCAAGTCCTGTGCCAGGAGCAGCCGTTGGTCTGCCACGAACGCGGACCAGTCGAACGTGAGGCTGGTGAGTCCGGTGACGCGGGCGTCCTCGACGAAGGCCAGGGCTCCGGCGCCGCGCAGACGGGCCGCCAGTTCGGCGCGCTCGGCGGGGGCGGACTTGTCGAGCAGCACGACGAAAGGGACGTACGGAGGTGTCAGGTCGAAGCCGAGCCGAGCGGCACGTTCTTGGTCCTCCACCGTGATGGGCAGGTCGGCGCAGAGCCGGTCGAAGACCGTGTGCGCCCGGCGGTCGCCTCGCGCGGACGGCAGGTCGGCCTGGTCCTCGTATGCCTGCGTGTACATCCGCGTGACGATGTCGAGGTAGCTGTCGAGGTGACGCAGCCCCTGGTCTGTCCAGTCCGCCGGCTGCGCGCGTTCCCTCCCGGTGGCCAGGCCGAGCACGGCGTCCCAGAAGGCGCGCACGCCCCTGCGTTGGAGCAGCAGGCCGCCGTCCAGCGGCTGTCCGGCGGCGGCGCACTCCCGCGCCCGCTCGTACATCTCGGACAGGACGTACGAGTCCGGGGGCGTGCCCCTCACCATCCAGTGCAGGAGCAGGCCGACGTGCCGGCGCAGCGAGGCACGAAGAGCGGAAGCCTCGCAATGGCGCGCCAAGCGCGCGTATTCGGGCGTATGGCGAAGAACGGGTTCCATGCGCTGGGCCACGGCATCGGCGTCGAGATGTTCCAGGACGTCACGCAAAGCCGCTGTCGCGACGGCGGCGTGCTCGGATCTGTCGGTCATGACGGACGGGCACGAACCGGGGAGAGGAGCGAGCGCCACGCGGTGACGTCGTGTGCCACAGCGCTCGGGGTGTGCCCGGTGGACGGCGTGGCCCTTCCCCGGTGCCGGCGCGATCCCATGGTGATTCCTTTCGTGGGGCACATCCGCCCCGCAAGCCCGACGTGGGGCCGATGCCCGAAGGCGTGAACGAGCTTCCGCGAGCAGACGGTCGTATGGCCGTGTCCGCGTTTGCCACGCGAAGGCCCGCTCGATCGACGGCGCTCGCCGGCTGTCCTCGCGTGCCGGGCGTCGTGCACAACTGCTGTGGCAGCAGCGGCTGTTGCTGCCCTTCGCACCGGTCTGACCATGGTGGACCGGTCGGGCGCGACCGCGCCAATGCCTATCTGTTCGATTCTGAAGCCGTTTCGGCATATGCCGTGATGGGCGTGGCTACGATGAGCCTCATGGACCTCGACATACGCCGGATGCGCTACTTCGTGGCCGTGGCCGAGGAGTGCAGCTTCGTGCGGGCGGCGAGCCGTCTCTACATGACCCAGCCTGCGCTCAGCCGTCAGATCCGCGCACTGGAGGAGGATCTGGACGTGGTCCTCTTCCTGCGTGACCGGCAGGGCACCGTACTCACGCGGGCGGGGCACCAGTTGCTGGAGGACGCCCGGCCGATGCTGGCGATGGCGCAGGCGGTGCAGCAGCGGGTGCGGACGGCGAACCGGGAGGTGAACCAGTTCACCATCGGCTTCATGCCGGGTGTCACGGTCACCCCCATCGTGCGGGAGTTCGCACGCATGGCGCCGCAACTCGACATCGATGTCGTGCACACGTCGATCACCGACCAGGTCGACTTCCTCCTCGACGGGCGGGTCGACGTCTGCTACGTCCGACTGCCCTTGCCAGAAGGCATGTTCGAGGTCGTCCCCCTCTTCCCGGAGCCCCGTGTGGTGGCGCTGTCGAGTGAACATCCCCTCGCGGAACTCAAGGCGGTGCACGTCGAGGAACTACGGGACATGACCTTGCTGCAGGACCCGCGGGACGTACCGGAGTGGCGGGGGCGTGTCCCGCGCGATCCGGTGACGCCGCAGGGGGACACCGGACGCTTCCCGGCGACGATCGAGGAATGCCTGCAGACCGTCGCCTTCGGGTCCGGTTGCTATGTCATGCCGGCCGGCACAGCCGGCTTCTACCACCGTGACGACGTCGTCTACCTGACGCTGGAGGGCGTCGCTCCGCGCATGGTCGCCCTGGCCTACTCCAAACACCGGACCATGCCCGAGCTGCTCCAGTTCGCGGAACTCTCGCGTCGCATGCTCGGCCCGGGCCCGGAGTAACGCCCGGCTCCAGTTCCTCACAACAGGGCGCGTGATCGGTGAACGCACGCCACCGGCAAGGTCGTTGTGCCGGTGCCCAAAGAATCGAGATCATGCTGGTCCTGTGCACGTTGCCCACGGCTGTGTCACGCGGCGAGACTGACACACAGGCATCTGCGGTCGTGGGACCCGGCATCTCGGACGGGCGCGCGGCAAGGTGCCCTCACCGTCTCCGCGTCGCGAGGGGGTGACCGGCACCGGACGTCGCTCACGGGCGGCGCAGTGGGCAGGCGCCGAGTCCGCCGTCTCCTGGTCCGGTCGAATGTCGAACGGCAACTGCGCTGGAGTTCCGCCCTCATGTCAACACTCGTCACTGTCGGACGTCACCGCCTGCAGCGCCTTCTTGGCCGCGGAGGTTTCGGTCTGGTCTGGCTCGCCCATGACGACCTGCTCGACGCCCCGGTCGCGGTGAAGGTCATGGCGGAGAAGTGGGTTCACCGGGCCGATCTCCGGGAGCGTTTCCTGGACGAGGCCCGGCTGCTGCGCCAGGCCGCGTCGGATCGTGTGGTCCAGGTGTACGACATCGGTCAACTGCCGGACGGGCGGCCGTACTTCGTCATGACCTACGCCGACGGGGGAACCCTGGCCGACCGCGTGGCCCAGGGGCCTCTGGGCGTGGACCAGGCGCTGCGGTTCGCGGTGCAGGCCGCACGGGGCGTGGCCGACCTGCACGCGGTCGGCATCGTGCACCGTGACATCAAGCCGTCCAACATCCTGCTCCAGACGGTGTCGGGCGGCCGTGAGCGGCTGCTGGTGGCCGATCTCGGCCTGGCCAAGAGTCTGGCGCAGTCCGCGGGACTGACACAGGGCGTGGGATCGCCCGGCTACATGGCTCCGGAGCAGGTCCCGGAGGACATGTTGGTCGATGTCGACGAGCGGGCCGACGTCTACGGTCTGGGCGTACTCACCTACGAGTTGCTGACCGGAACCCTGCCGGGCTCGACGGAACAACTCGACTGGCCCGGACCGCCGCACCCCCAGGTGCCGACGCCAGTCCGGCGCGTGACGCGACGCGCCCTCGACCCCGAGCGAGAGCGGCGCTGGGCCGATGCCGCCGAGTTCGCGGACGCACTCGAAGCCGCCGGTGCCACGACCACCCGCAGCCGCCTGTCCCGAACCGCCGCAACCGGCAAGCGCACCCGCGCACGGAGAGTGGGGGCCGCTCTCGCCGGGACCGCCGTCCTCGTGACCGCGGGGCTGGCCACACGCGCGGCCTTCGAAGCGGACTCCGTCGCGAACACGAAACCCCGCGCGGGGGCCGGCGGCACAGCGATCGCCGAGCCGTACGCGACCTCCTCCACGGCCTCGACATCACCGTCCCCGCACCGAGCACCCGCCGTTTCGGCTTCGTCGGCTTCACCCACACCGTCGGCCACACGGTCATCAAGCCCCTCGGCGGGACTGGGCACCCAAGCGACGAAGACGACGAGTCCTACGGGCAAGGCGGCAGCCCCGGACCCGAGCAAGCCTGCATCGACCCCGCCCGTATGGACGGCGCTGACCGTGCGCCATGACCAGCAGTTGATGCCGGGCGAGTCCTGGCAGACCAACCGGACGACCATGACGATGCAGACCGACGGCAACCTCGTCATCTACGACGAGGACCACCACCGACGCTGGTCCTCCGGCACCACCGGCACCGGATATCGCGCCATCATGCAGGCCGACGGCAACCTCGTCGTCTACGACAAGGACAGCTGGGGCGTCTGGAGCTCCGCCACTTCCGGGCACGACGGCGCCTATCTGTACTTCGGCACCGACGGCGACGTCAGCGTGGTCTACCAGGGCACCACCCTTTGGTCTGCCGACACCCGGCACTGACCCGGTGCCCGTCGTCATGCCTGGGGCGAGCCGAGGCAATCGCCTCGCACCGCAAGGGATGTGCCGTATGCGGCTGCAACGTCACTTCAACGCCTGGTCCAGGAACAGCGCAGCCCATGCGCGGTCGCACCGTAAGCAGCGTCGCCCTTTGCCCTTCCGAGGTTCCGTGCCCTTCGCGTGCCCATACGGACGGAAAACCACGGTCAACAGCGGTGCAACCCGCAACACACGACCCCCCAAAGAAGCAGGCGTATGTGCTGGTCAAAGCCATATTGACCACCCAAGCGCCGTCGCTTCCCAAGCTGAGAGCGCGAGTTCGATTCTCGTCACCCGCTCCACGACTAAGGCCCAGGTCAGAGACCCGGGCCTTTTTGTTGTCCGTAATGATCAGCGGTCGCGTGCCAGATTCGTGCCAGATGGCTGACCGCCGGGGTCGGGGGTCTGCGGTTCTGGCACGGCAGCAGCTTCCTGCGCTTGCTCACGCGCCTTGCGTACGGTCGCGTCGAGCCCGGCAGCAACTTCCTGCTGTCGGTCGTCGTCGGAGTGCTGGTAGATCAACGCGGCCTTCTCGAGAGCGTGTGTCCGGTGTGGCGAAGGTCGTAGAACCGGAAGCCCTCGGGGACGCCGACGACGGTACGGGCCTTGCGCCACTTCCGGCCGAAGGTGCTGCGCCGGAAGGGGGCGCCCTTCTCGCCGAGAAAGACCAGCCCGCCAGGTCCCTTGCCCGCGAACAGCTCCATGTGGATACGCAGCTCCGGGCGGAGGAACTCCGGCAGGTGGACGGCGCCCAGGGCGATCAGGCGCGCGGTTTCCGATTCGACGTTGTCGGTCTCGATGTCGAGGTGGATACGGGGTGCGTCGTCGACCGCCTGGACTGCGGTGATCAGGCCTGGCAGGGCCTGGTGGAGCGTGGTGAACTGCGGTGCCGGTGGAAACGGTCGGGCAGTCACACCGAGAGCTGCCGACCAGAAGTCCGCTGCCCGGGCGGCCTCGGCTTCGGGTGTGTCGATCAGTACGGCGTATACGCGGCTTCTGTGCATGGCCGTCACCGGGTAGCCGGGGTCGCCGGGGTCGTCGGATTGCCGTAATAGGCGTCGGGGCCGTGTTTGCGGGTGTAGTGGCGCTCCAGGAGGTGACGGGGTGGCGGTGTCGTCGGTGAGAGCGACATGGTGTGGAGGGCGATGTCGGCGACCGCCTCGCAGATGATCGCGTGTTCCAGGGACTTGCGGGCGGTGGCGCCCCAGGTGAAGGGGCCGTGGCCCGCGACGAGGGCGGCGGGGACCTCGACGGCCCGCTGGTCGTCGCCGTCGAGGAGGTCCACGATGACGTGGCCGGTGTTGTACTCGTAGTCCTTCGCGCACTCCGCCTCGGTGAGGTCACGGGTGACGGTGACAGGGCCGTTGAAGGTGTCGGCGTGGGTGGTGCCGAGGACGGGGATGTCGCGGCGGGCCTGGGCGAAGGCGACGGCGTGGGTGGAGTGGGTGTGGGTCACGCCGCCGACGGACGGGAATGCCAGGTACAGACAGCGGTGGGTCTCGGTGTCGGTGGAGGGGCGCAGGTCGCCCTCGACCACCGCGCCGTCGGACAGGCGGACCGTCACCAGGTCGTCGATGGTCAGGGCCGCGTAGGAGACCCCGGAAGGCTTGATGACGAACACGCCCGCCTCGCGGTCGACCCCGCTGACGTTTCCCCAGGTCAGGGTCGCCAGGCCGACCTGGGGGATGGCAAGGTTCGCCTCCAGTACCTCTCGGCGCAGGCCCTCCCGGACAACTGTGGTCATCGTGGTCTCCTTCGTCACAGGGCCTGGGCGAGGCGGTGGTAGGCGGCGTTCCAGCGGATTTCCTTGGCGAACTGCTCGGTGGTGGTGTTGTCGTCGATCGTGAGCAGTTCGACGCCGGTCATGGCGGCGTAGTCGGTCAGGGTCTCGACGTCGACCGCCGAGCTGAGCACGGTGTGGTGCGGGGCGCCGGCGAGCAGCCAGCTCTCCGCCGATTCCGCCAGGGACGGACGTGGCTTCCATACGGCGCGGGCGACCGGCAGTCGGTGCAGGGGTTCGCTCGGGGCGACGACGTCGACGGCGTTGGCCGTGAGGCGGAAGCGGTCGCCGAGGTCGGAGAGGCCGACGACCACGGCGGGCCCTTCGGAGGCGTTGAAGACCAGGCGGACCGGGTCCTCGCGGCCGCCGATGGACAGGGGGTGGATCTCGCAGCGGGGGCGGCCGGCGGCCACGGAGGGGCAGACCTCCAGCATGTGGGCGCCCAGGACGCGTGGGGTGCCGGGGCCGAGGTGGTAGGTGTAGTCCTCCATGAAGGTGGTGCCGCCGGG
>NZ_JBSFHA010000123.1:0-26513 GCF_053596855.1 Streptomyces sp. NPDC001617 | reverse complement strand
GCTCAACCAACTCGGCTACCAGGTCACCCTCCAACAAGCGGAAGGCGTCGCCTGACCAGCGGCTACGGAAACGGGACGGTGGATTTTCGAATCAGCGGATGCGTCCCAACGGATCCCCTCCGGAGTCGAGTTCCCGTATCCCGAGCGACACGGTGGCCTCACGGACACCGGCGGCCAAGGCGACCGCCCTGATTCCTCCGTGGCCGAGTGACCGGACCTCCGCTCCTATCAGCAGACGACGCTGCCGCTCGTCGGGGTGCGGCAGAATCCCCCCGAACTGCGCTGCCAGCACGTCCCGTTGTACTTCCAGCCCACCCATACCAAACAGCACCAGGGCCCCATTCACGCCGGCGCGGCGCTCTCGCCCGGAGGCCGACGGAGCAGGTGCAGACAGACGACCGAGGCGACGACGGTCCGCCGCTCGCAGGCGTCCAGGCGAGGGTCCATTTCGACAACGTACTGCTGCAACCCGATCCACGAGTCGATGGTGCTCACCGTGACCCGGCCGAGAATCTCCGGCGCCGGGCCCCCTTGCGGATCGGTCTCCGTGAGATGCCATTCGGTGTGCAGGAGACCCAGCCGGGTGAGGAGGAGCTGGCGCCCCTGCTCCGTCTGGAGGCTCAACTGCCGGGTCTTGATGAGTCCACGGGGACCGGAGGTGCCGACCTCCCGGTCCGCGGCGTCGATGAAGCGGAACCCCACCGGCCCGAACTGCTCGATACGGACGATGAACTCGCCGGACGTTTCCTTGAGGACGAAGTACGTGTCGTCGGTGTACGTGACAAAGGCGAGCGGGGTCCCCTCCACGGTGGACACGGCCAGGGCAGGGCCCACGTATGTGCGCCACCGGGAACGCTTCGGCTGCCCCACCACGACGGCTTCCAGCTCGAACAGACCGGGTTCCGTCATCGGTCTTCTTTCCCCCGCCACGGCTTCTCCCTCGACCGAGTACGTCCACTGTGACTGAGAACCTGCCCGACTCCCATCCCTCGGGCGGACATCGACGGCTCAAGGCTGCCGGCCATCAGTCTTCACCGAGGTGGACACGATGTAGCGGCGCCCCGCTCCTGTCGCTCAGTGAGGTGAACGGAGCGGGGCAGGGAGACCGTAGGCACCGAGTTCTCCGCAAAAGGACGTATGAGGAGGACGCGGAGTGTCTTCCTCTCCCGGGGTGCCGTTCTGCATGAATTACCCGGGCCGATGCCGGTCGCCGCGAGGCACGCTGCGGCCAAGAGCAGGTTCGGCGCGATCGGCGCCCCGACCCCATGCAAGATTGCTTGCGCTAGTAACTATTATATATGCTGCGATACATGCGAGACGATGATGCCGTCGGTCTGACCGACGACGAGCGGAGCGTGATCCGGGCTCTGCGTCCGGCGATGGCGGCACTGATGCGGGCCTTCGACGAGGACCTGGAGAAGTCTCAGCGGCTGAGTCACGCCGAGTACATCGCGATGATGTTCCTCTCCGAGTCGCCCGAGCGCACCATGCGGCTGAGCGACCTGGCAGAACTCTGCCAGCAGTCCCCCTCGGCCGTGGGGCGCACCGTGAAGCGTCTCGAAGCCGAAGGTCTCGTCGGGCGGCAGCAGTCCGTTCAGGACGCCCGTTCGTTCAACGCCGTTTTGACCAAGGCCGGTCTGGCGCGACTGGAGGAGGCCACGCCGGTGCACGAGGCCAGTGTTCGCCGGCATTTCTTCGACCAGCTCGAAGGGGTCGACCTCGGCAAGCTCGCCGTCGCGTTCCAGCGCATCGCGCAGAACCCCTGACCCCGGACCGCGCCCGCTTCTCGTGACTCGCATGCGCTGGCGGGCGTGGGAAATCGGGGGAGACGCCGGGGTGCGGCATCTCCCCCTTTTCGCGTGGCGGTATCGGCGCAGGTGCCGCCCGCCTGGCGGTTGAGGCGCTCGAACCTGCCCCAGGTGCCGAGTTCGAGGGCGGTGACGCCGCGGGGGAAGGTAAGAAGTTACGTGCGCGAGTAAGTTTCTCCCGGGAGGGCTCAGCCGTCATTGCTTGCGAGTGCACGCAAACTTATAGTTGCGAGCGCGAGTAAGTAACTCCTCTCTGGGAAGGTCGGCCATGGCCACAACGCACACACATGCCACCGGACACCGGGCGAGGCACCACACCGTGGAACTGTCCGCGGTCGGCGTGCTGATCCTCCTGGCAGGCGCCTTCCTGCCGATCATGGACTTCTTCATCACGAACGTCGCCCTGCCCAGCATCGACAGCTCCCTGCACGCCTCGGCGGCCTCGCTGCAGCTGGTGATCGCCGGATACGGCGTCGCCTACGCAGCCCTGCTGGTGCTCGGCGGCCGACTCGGCGACCGTTATGGCCGTCACCGGCTCTTCCTCGCCGCGCTCATCGGTTTCGTCCTGGCCTCGCTGGCCTGCGGACTTGCGCCGAGTGTCGGCGTGCTGATCGCGGCCCGGATCGTCCAGGGAGCCACCGCGGCGCTGCTGGTGCCGCAGGTGCTGGCGACCTTCCACCACACCCTGGAAGGCGAACGCAAGGCGCACGCCCTGGCCCTGTACGGGGCAACCTCGGGTATTGCCGCCGTCGTCGGTCAGCTGGTGGGCGGGCTGCTGGTCAGCGCGGACATCGCCGGCACCTCCTGGCGGCCGATCTTCCTGGTCAACGTGCCCATCGGACTGGTGGTCCTGCTCGTCGCCGCCCGGATCGTGCCGGCCACGCGCTCCGAACACCCGGTTGGCGTCGACCTGCCCGGCACGGTGCTGTTCGCCGCCACCCTCGTCGCCCTGCTCGTCCCACTGACCGAGGGGCACTCGCTCGGCTGGCCCTGGTGGACCTCGATGCTGCTCGCCCTGGCCGTCGTCCTGGGAGCCGTCACCTATGCGGTCGAGAAGAGGGCCGAGCGGCGTGGCGAGGTTCCGCTGCTGCCGCCGTCCCTGCTGAGGCTACCGTCGATGTCCCGCGGGCTGCTCATGGTGCTGGCCTTCAGCATCGGCTTCGGGGCGTTCATGTTCGTCTTCGCCCTGACCGTCCAGGACGGGCTGCACGCCGACGCCCTGCACGGCGGCCTCGCGATCCTGCCGATGGCCCTGCTGTTCTTCGCCGGCTCCGTGTTGGCTCCGCGCCTGATCTCCCGTTTCGGGCGCGCGGCGATGTCCACGGGCGCACTACTGCAACTGGCCGGGCTGGCCTGGCTGGTCGCGGTCCTCCTGATGGACTGGCCGCACGTATCCCTGTGGGCCATGGCCGCCCCACTGGCCCTGGCCGGGGCCGGCCAGTCGATGCTGTTCGCCGGCCTGTTCCGCAGTGTGCTCGCCGATGTGCCCGCCCACCTCGGCGGCATCGGCAGCGGCACGCTGATCACACTGCAGCAGAGCGGCCTCGCGCTCGGTGTGGCCACGGTCGGCACGCTGTACATCGGCCTCGCACCGCATGGCGTCTCCCACGCCTTCGCCGCCGTGGAGTACCTGCACATGGGCATCGTCGCCCTCCTTGCCGTCGGGGTCGCCGCACTGCCCCGCTTCACGCAGCCCGTCTCCGACATACGGGTGGCCGAAGCCTGACGCCAGGCCGGTGCCGCGCCCCTGGAGGGAGCCATCATGACCACCACCACAACCGAACGGGCCCTGGCAGCGAGGGAGTTCACACCGGACCGACAGCCCGGCTTCGCCTCCGCCCTGGAGTACCTCGACGGCCTGTACTTCGCTGCCCTGCGCATGACCTGCCATCCAGCGGACGCCGAGGACCTGGTCCAGGACACATACGTCAGGGCCTACTCCTCGTTCCACCAGTTCCGCCCCGGCACGAACCTCAAAGCCTGGCTCTACCGCATCCTCACCACCACCTTCCTCAACTCCCGTCGCGCACAGAGGAACCGACCGCCGCTCGCCGCCACGGCCGAGATCGAGGACTGGCAGCTGGCCCGCGCCGCCTCGCACACCTCGACGGGTCTGCGCTCCGCGGAAGCCGAGGCACTGGACCGGCTGCCCGACGCGGAGGTCAAGTCCGCGCTCCAAGCACTGTCCGTGGGCTGCCGTATCGCCGAAGATCGTCCGCATCAACTGAGCGGGTCTTCGCGTAAAGCCTCGTCCGTTTCAAGAGGTGCCTCCTGACACTCGGGATCGCGATGCGTACCGAGTGTCAGGAGGTCGTGGTGCGGACTCGGATTGCGGCTGCTCAGCGGGTCAGCCCTTGATTGCCCCGGTGAGTACGCCGGTCTTGAAGTGCTTCTGCATGAAGGGATACACAAGCAGGATCGGGATCAGCGTCAGCACCACCACGGCCATCTGCAGCGACTGGGGCGCCGTCTGCGCGTGGATAACGCCGAAGCCGTTGTTGACCGATCCGGGCATGGTCAAGCCGTAATTGACGTACTGCAGGAGTACGTACTGCAGTGGCCACTTGGCGCTGTCGGTCGGCATGTAGAGCATCACGTTGAAGAACGCGTTCCAGTAGCCGACGGCGTAGAAGAGGGCCACGACCGCGGTGACCGCGCGGGAGGTGGGCAGCACCACCGACCAGAGGATGCGCCATTCGCTGCACCCGTCCATCCGTGCCGCGTCGATGAGGTCTGCGGCGGTGCCGGAGTGGAAGGAGCGCAGCACCAGGATGTTGAAGACGGAGACGGCGCTGGGCAGGATCAGCGCCCAGTACTGGCCGTAGCCGCCGAGGCCGGTGACGACGAGGTAGGTGGGGATCAGGCCGCCGCTGACGAACATGGTGACGATCAGCACCATCAGGATGCTGCGGTGGCCGAGAGAGCGGGACCGGGAGAGTCCGTAGGCGCACATCACCGAGACCACCATGGACAGCACCGTGCCGATGACCGTGATGCAGAGGCTGACCAGGACGGCGCGGGTGACGGGGCCGTCGGTGAGCATCTGCCGGTAGGCGCCGAGAGTGAATCCGTCGGGCCAGAGCACCAGTCCGCCGGCGCGGTTGATGTCCCCGGGGGTGGAGAAGCTGGTGAGCACGACGATGTAGAGCGGCACCAGTACGGCGGCGAGGACCAGCTGGTCGCCGCCGCTGGACTTCCAGGACGCGATGGCGGCCTGGACGTCGGAGACCTTCTTGATGCCGTGGTAGCAGTCCTTGATGGCGTCCTCGACGGCCTGCGCGGTGTCGGCGGTGGCAAAGCGCTTGGGCACGGTGATGTTCATGTTCCAGAACACCGGTTTGTAGACGTACTTCACCGTCCGGGCCGACCAGGCCGTGTAGTCCTCGGTCACCACGTTGGCACCCGGGTTGCTGACGACCTGCGGGGCGGAGGCCAGGAAGTTGAACGTCTGCTGCTGTGCGGTCTTCTTGCCTTCGTCGGTGTAGGAGGGGATGCCGTTCACCATCGTGTAGTGGACACCTTCGACGCCGTAGACGACCTTCGTGTACTCGGCTGAACCGAAGGGCGCGGCTAGGTAGTTGGCGACGGACAGCAGCTCCTCGATCTGGTCGCCCTTGAGCTTGGCGTTGAGGTAGCTCATGATGCTGGTGGAGGGGCCGAGGAAGGTCTGAGGCTTGGATTTGCCGTCGGCGGAGATGATGTCGAAAGCTCCACGGCGGTAGTTCTTGTTCGCAGCGACGCCGGACTGGTGGTCCGCCAGGTTCCACGCGCCGGTGCCGCCGCCTTCGATCAAGGACTTTCGGGCATAGAACCGGGAGAGGCCGTTGTTGGTGTCGCCCGCCCGCGCATCCGGGTGCATGTAACCGGCCTTGGCGAGCCGGTAGTGCCAGTTCAGGGCTTCCAGGAACTCGGGCATGTCGTACTTGTGTACGAGCTTGCCCTTGTTGATGGTGAACTTGTAGGGAAGTCCCCACGCTTGGTACAGGTAGGTCCACACGTCGTCGAAGGCCCACACGCCGCGCTTGGCGTCGGTGAACTCCTTGCCCAGGTTCCACAGGTCGTCGGCGGACTTGACCTGGTCCGCGGTGACGCCCTTCGCCCCCAGTATGTCCGCGCGGAAGTAGACGGCCCCCGCCACGGCCATGCCGCCGGCGAAGGAGGGGATGCCGTAGATCTTGTCCTCCCAGGCGGCGGCCTGCCAGGCGCCGGTGGGAATTGCGGCCAGGTTCGGGTACTTCTTGATCTTGTCGCCGGACAGGTACGGGGTGAGGTCCGCCAGCTGAGTACCCACCAGCTCACTGACATTGAAGGCGGCGTTCCACCAGGAGGGCAGCTGGACCCAGTCCGGCAGCTTCTTGGACGCGGTCATCGTCGGGACGATGGTCGCGTAGTCGTTGCCGTTGGCCGGCTTCATGGTCAGGGCTTCGGCGCAGGAGGCGTGAGCGGCTTCGATGGCGTCGAAACGCAGCGCGGATCGGGTCCGCCTGTCGAAGCGCTTCGACATTGCCGAGAGGTTAAGCGCGGCTTGCGGTACCAGGCAAGGGCCCTGTGAGAAACCGAAGCGCTGCTTTTCGTGCGAAGTTTCTTGGAAACTTTCTCTTGACAGTCCGATGACCCCATGTCAGCGTCGAAGCGCTTCAACACCGCCCCGAGGCGCTGCGACCCGGCCGTACGGCGCCGTCCCCCTGCCACGCACTCTGCAAGGGACTTTCACCTGTGAGTACCGCCGTATCCGCCACGCTGCCCTTCCGCGACCCGGGGCTCCCGCTGGCCGAACGTGTCGAGGACCTGCTCTCCCGGCTCACGCCGGAGGAACGCATCGCGATGCTGCACCAGTACTCGCCCGCGGTTCCCCGCCTGGGCGTCGCCGAGTTCCGCACCGGCACCGAGACCCTGCACGGCGTCGCCTGGCTCGGCGAGGCCACCACCTTCCCGCAGGCCGTCGGCCTGGGCGCGACCTGGGACGAGGACCTGGTCCACGAGGTCGCCGAGGCCATCTCCGTCGAGCAGCGCGCCTTCCACCACCACCGCCCCCCGATCGTCGGCACAGGCCGCAACAGCCTCCAGGGCTGGGCCCCCGTGGTGAACCTGCTGCGCGACCCGCGCTGGGGCCGCAACGAAGAGGGCTACTCCGAGGACGCCCTGGTCTCCGCCCGGCTCGGCACCGCCTTCTGCCGCGGCATGTCCGGCGACGACCCGGACCACCTGCGCACCGCGCCGGTCCTCAAGCACTTCCTCGCCTACAACAACGAGGACGACCGCTGCACCACCTCCTCCGGCCTGCGGCCCCGGGTCCTGCACGAGTACGACCTCGCCGCCTTCCGGCTCGCCATCGCCACCGGCGCGGCCACCGGCGTGATGGCGGCCTACAACCTGGTCAACGGCCGTCCCTGCCACGTCAGTCCGCTCCTGAAGCAGCAGCTGCGGGAGTGGGCGAAGCCCACCGGCCACGAACTCTTCGTGGTCAGCGACGCCGACGCCCCGTCGAACCTGGTGGACCCGGAGCACTACTTCGACGACCACGCCGAGTCGCACGCCGCCGCGCTCAAGGCCGGCATCGACAGCTTCACCGACCACTTCGAGGACAGCGCCCCCACCTTCGGCCGGATCAGCGCCGCCCTGGAGCGCGGCCTGCTGTCGATGGCCGACGTGGACCAGGCCGTGTGCCGCCAGCTGTCTATACGCTTCCGGCTCGGCGAGTTCGACCCCGAACAGGACCCGTATGCGGGCATCGGATGGGATGCCGTCAACTCCCCGGCACACCAGGCGCTCGCGCTGCGCGCGGCCACCGAGTCGGTCGTGCTGCTCAAGAACACCGGCGTGCTGCCGCTCGCCGCGGACCGCCGCGTGGCCGTGGTCGGGCCGCTCGCCCGCACCCTGTTCCAGGACTGGTACAGCGGCACCCACCCGTACCGGATCACCGTCGCCGACGGCCTGGGCGTGGAGGGCGTCGAAGGCGTCGACCGGATCGTGCTCCGCACCGCCGACGGACGCGCCGTCATCGCCGTCGGGCCGGAGGGTCGGCTGACCGTGACGGACGCCCAGGACACGGACGCCGCTGCCCAGTGGGACCTGTTCGACTGGGACCTGGATGTGCTCACCCTGCGCTCCGCCGCCACCGGCCGTTACGCCTCTCTGCGCGACGAGGACCAGCAGGTCGCCGCCGACCGGGACCAGCCCGGTGAATGGGAGGTCCACGAAACTTTCCGCCTCGAATCCGCAGAGGACGGAACGGAACTCCTCTTCAACATTTGCAACAGCCGTTACGCCCAGGTCGATCCGGACACCGGTGTGCTCACCATGACCGCCGAGACCTCGGAGCAGGCCGTCCGGTTCAGTCGGACCGTGGTGCGCGACGGCATCGCCGAGGCCGTCGCGGCCGCGCGCAGCGCCGACACGGTCGTCGTGGTGGTCGGCAACGACCCGCACATCAACGGCAAGGAGACCACGGACCGGGCCGGCCTGCGACTGCCGCCCCAGCAGGACCGGCTGCTGCGCGAGGTCGTCGCGGTCCACGACGACACCGTGCTGGTCGTCATGTCCAGTTACCCCTACGCGCTGGACTGGGCCGACGAGCACGTGCCCGCGGTGCTGTGGATCTCGCACGCCGGCCAGGAGACAGGCCGGGCCCTGGCCCGGGTACTGCGCGGCGAGGCCGACCCGGCCGGCCGGCTGCCGCAGACCTGGTACCGGGGCGACGACGAGCTGCCCAGCCGCCTGGACTACGACATCATCAAGGCCGGCTGGACGTACCAGTACCACCGCGCCGCCCCGCTCTACGCCTTCGGCCACGGCCTCTCCTACACCCGCTTCGACTACACCCGACTCGCCCTGCAACAGGCAGAGTTGGGTCAGGACGGCGAGATCCGGGTCCGGGTCTCGCTGCGCAACACCGGTGCACGCGCCGGCACGGAAACCGTGCAGCTCTACGCCCGCGCCCTGGACGCCCGATACCAGGCTCCTCGGCTGAAACTCGTCGGCTTCCGCAAGGCGCGCCTGGAAGCGGGCCTGGCAACGGAGCTGGAATTCCGGCTGCCGGTCGCCGAGGCGCTCTCCCACTGGGACGTGACCACCGGCGCCTTCACCGTGGACCCCGGCCGTTACGAACTGGTGCTCGCCCACTCGGCGGCGGCTCCCGCGCTGACCGTGGAGCTGACCGTCACCGGGCCCGCCCCGCGGTCGCGCCGCGCGGTCGCAGGCCCACTGCGCGCGGTCGACTTCGACGACTACGAAGACCTCGCCCTGGTCGACGCCACCCGCGAGGACGGCGACGCGGTGACCCCGGCCGGCAAGGCCGCGACGCTGCTCTTCCACCAGGTGGACCTGACCGGCGCGGTCCGGCTCGCGGTCGAGGTGTCCCGGACCGGCGAGGGCACCACCGCCGTGCTCGAACTCCACGCGGGAGAGCGCAGGTTGGCGGCCCTGGAGGTGCCCGCCACCGGCGACCGCTACGCCTGGACCACCGTCACCGCCCCTCTGGCCGAGCAACTGGAGGGTGTACACGATCTGCGGATCGTCCTCACCGGCGAACAGGGGCTGCGCACGCTGACCTTCGCGCCCTGAACCGCCGTGCAGATCCACCGAACCACACACCAAGAACTGAAGGGACCTGACAAGGTGTACGACGAGCGCGCGGCGGCTTCAGCCGCCAATCCGGTGATCCCGGGTTTCCACCCCGACCCCAGCGTCTGCCGTGTCGGCGAGGACTACTACCTCGCCTGTTCCAGCTTCGAGTACTTCCCAGGCATCCCCCTCTTCCACAGTCGGGACCTGGTGCACTGGACCCAGATAGGCAATGCCCTGGACCGTCCCAGTCAGCTCCGCCTGCCCCGGGACACCCCCTCCTCCGGCGGTCTCTACGCGCCCACCCTGCGCCATCACGACGGGCGGTTCTGGCTGATCGTCACCAACGTCGCGCCCGGGGAGGGCAACCTGGTGGTCAGCGCGACCGACCCCGCCGGCCCCTGGACCGACCCGGTCCGTCTCCCCGGAGTCCCAGGCATCGACCCCGACCTGGCCTGGGACGCGGAAGGCAACTGCTGGTGCACCATCTCCGGGGTCGCCCAGGTCCGTATCGACCCGAGCACGGGCGAGACCTTCGGCGAGCCGCAGCCGGTGTGGTCCGGCACCCCGGGTGCCGCCGCACCCGAGGCCCCGCACCTGTACCGGATCGGTGACTACTGGTACCTGATGATCGCCGAAGGCGGCACCGAGCGCGGCCACGGCGTCTCCATCGCTCGCGGCACTTCCCCCAACGGCCCCTTCGAGCCCTGCCCGGCCAACCCGATCCTGACCCACCGCAGTACCAACCGGCCGATCCAGAACACCGGCCACGCCGATCTCGTCCAGGCCACGGACGGCTCCTGGTGGATGGTGCTGCTGGGCGTCCGCCCACAGGGCGGCACCCCCGGCTGGCACATCCTGGGCCGGGAGACCTTCCTGGCTCCCGTGGACTGGGCCGACGGCTGGCCCGTCGTCGGTGAGGTCAACCCCGAAATCCCCACGATGCCCTGGCCTTTGGTACCGGCTGCGGCGCCGGACGAGCGCGACGACTTCGACTCGAACGAGCTGCAGCCCTGCTGGATCTCGCTCCACGACCGTCCGGCCGAGCACTACACCACCAAGGAGCGCTCCAACTGGCTCACCCTGCGGGCCCGCGGGACCTCCCTGGACGAACCCGACGTCATCTTCCTCGGGCGGCGCCAGCAGCACCTCGGCTTTGAGGCGCGGACCCTCGTCGACTGCTCCGAGGGCACCGGGGGCCTGGCCGTCCGCCTGGACGACCGGCACCACTACGCCATCGAGGCGGCACCCGAGGGCACCGTCCGGGTGATCGCCCGCGTCGGGTCGCTGCGCTCCGTGGCGGCGCAACTTCCGCTGCCCGCAGGTCCCGTCGTGCTCACCGTGCGCACCGACAAGGCACCCGAGCCCCACGACTCGCGTACCGGCCCCGACTCCCTGGTCTTCGGCATCGAGGCATCCGACGGGGCGACGACGGACGTGGCCTCGCTGGACGGCCGCTACCTCTCGACCGAGGTCGCCGGAGGCTTCACCGGCCGGGTCGTCGGCCTGTACGCCGTCGACGGCGCCGTGCACTTCGACTGGTTCGACTACACCCCTGCTCACCACTGACGAGGAGTTCCGATCCACACCTCGCACCACCACCCGCCCGCACAGAAGGGACCGTACCTTGTACCAGACGCAACGCCTCACGAGACGTGGGCATGAGACCAACGGCCGAAGCCGCAGACCGCTCCGCCGTTGCGTCGGCCTGTTGCTCGCGCTCGTGGCCGCGACCCATCTCGCCTGGGGTGGCGCAGCCTTCGCCACCTCGCAAACGCCCCAGGCGTCCGCCGTGCCCTCTGATCGCATGGCCGCCGTCAAGGCCATGCAGCCCAGCTGGAACCTCGGCAACACCCTGGACGCCATCCCGGACGAGACGTCCTGGGGCAACCCGCCGATCACCAAGGCCCTGCTCGACACGGTCAAGGCCCAGGGTTTCCGCAGCGTCCGCATCCCCGTCACCTGGAGCGGTCACCAGTCGTCGACGGCTCCGTACACCATCGACCCCACCTTCATGAACCGTGTCAAGCAGGTCATCGACTGGGCCATCGCCGACGGCCTCTATGTGGACCTCAACGTCCACCACGACTCGTGGGAGTGGATCGCCGACATGCCCTCCGACCACGACGGGGTGCTGGCGCGGTTCGACGCCACCTGGACCCAGATCGCCACCGCCTTCCGGGACGAGCCGCGCCTCCTGCTGTTCGAGAGCGTCAACGAGCCGCAGTTCAACAACGCCACCGACGCCCAGAAGCAACAGCTGCTGGACGAACTCAACACCTCGTTCCACCGCATCGTCCGCGCCTCCGGCGGCGGCAACACCAACAGGCTGCTGCTCCTGCCCACCGTGTACGCCACGCCCAGCAAGTCGCTGATGGAGGACCTCGCCGCCGAGATGGCGTCGCTCAAGGACGACAACCTCGTCGCAACCGTGCACTACTACGGCTTCTGGCCCTTCAGCGTCAACATCGCCGGCTACACCCGCTTCGACGCCACCTCACAGCAGGACATGACGCAGGCCTTCACGCAGATGCACGACATCTTCGTAGCCAAGGGCATCCCGGTGTACCTGGGCGAGTTCGGTCTCCTCAACTACCCGGACTTCCACCACCCGGCCATGATCGAGCGCGGCGAGGGGTTCAAGTACTTCGAACAACTGGGTTACGAGGCCCGGGGCAACGGAATCACCACCGCGCTGTGGGACGCCTTCAACTACCTCAACAGGGACACACTGCAGTGGCGTGATCCCGAGCTGATCAACCGGATCAGGTCCGCCTGGACCACGCGTTCCGGGACCGCCTCCAGCGACACCGTGTACCTGCCCAAGTCGGGCACCATCGGCGCGCAGACGCTCACCCTGAACCTGAACGGAACATCCTTCCGTGGTGTGTGGCAGGGTGACCGGCAGCTCACCCCGGGCCGCGACTACACCGTCTCCGGCGACCAGATCACCCTCACCGCCGCCGCTCTCACCCGCCTCGCCGGGGATCGCGCCTACGGGCTGGACTCGACCATCCAATTCCGCTTCTCCTGCGGCCTGCCCTGGCCTGTCCACATCCGCACGTACGACACCCCCGTGCTCTCGGACGCGTCCGGCACGAGCAGCGGCCTGGTCATCCCCACAGCCTTCCGGGGTGACCAACTGGCCACCATGGAAGCGAAGTACGCGGACGGGTCCAATGCCGGCACCGCCACCTGGACTTCCTACCAGCAGTTCAACGCGACGTTCTCCCCGGACTACCCCGGCGGGGCGATCGACCTCACCTCGGACTTCCTGGGCAGCCTCACCGACGGCGCCCCGGTCACCCTCACCTTCCACTTCTGGAGCGGCACCACCGTGACGTACCAGGTCACCCGCTCCGGCACCACGGTGACGGGAGCCAGCGAAACATAAAGCGCCTCGATTCAAGAATGAGAAACACAGGGCGCCATCGCTCACCGGCCTGAAGTGCCATAATGCGTCTGGCGACAACGACAACATGAAGTGCTGGGCATTCCCTCCGTGAACCCGGATGCGATCGTTCGGCGGCAGCGAGGGCGGGCGAGCGTGGCGGACAACGGGTCGGACGTGTCGACGGAGCACGCGCCGGGCACCCCGGAGGAACCGCGGGGGCCGGTCACCATCGCGTACATCGCGGAGACGGCCGGAGTCTCGATCCCTACCGTTTCGAAGGTGCTCAACGGCCGGTCAGGCGTCTCCAGCGACACCCGCGCCCGCGTCGAGGAACTGATCAACCGCTACGGCTACAAGAAGCCGCCGGGCAGCCGCAACGCCACCATGGAGCTGGTGTTCCGCGAACTGAAGAGCCTGTGGGCGGTCGAGATCATCCGTGGCGTCGAGCGAGTGGCCAGCAAGAACCGGGTGGGCGTGATGGTCTCCGAGTTCGGGCTCCATGACGCACCCACCCGGACCGTGGAGGACATGGTGGGCCGCCGACCGCACTGCGTGCTGTCCGTGGCCCAGCTGTCCGACGAGGAGCGCGAGCAACTCAGCGCCAAGGGCATCCCCTTCGTCGTCTTCGACCCGACGGAGGAGCCGCCCGACGACGTGCCCTTCGTCGGCGCCACCAACTGGCGTGGTGGTCAGTCGGCAACCCGGCACCTGATCGACCTCGGGCACCGCCACATAGCGATGATCGGTGGCCCCCGGGATGTCTCCTGCTTCCGTGCGCGGCAGGCCGGTTACACATCCGCCCTGGAGGCAGCAGGACTGCCCACCGATCCCGGCCTGGTGATCAATGCACCGCTCACCAGGGAAGGCGGCAGCGAAGCCGCGCGTGAGCTGCTGATGCGGAGCGAGCGGCCCACCGCCATCTTCGCCTCGAACGACCTGCAGGCACTGGGTGTCTACCAGGCCGCCCGCGAACTGGGACTCACCATTCCCGACGACCTCAGCGTCGTGGGATTCGACGACCTCCCTGTCGCGGCGTGGGTGGACCCACCGCTGACGACGGTTCACCAGCCGCTGACGGAGATGGCGGCGGCAGCCACCGAGCTCGCGCTCTGTCTCGGCCGCGGCGAGAGGCCGGCGCAGATCGGCGTGGAAATCGCCACCACGCTGACCGTGCGCGGCAGCACAGCCGCACCCGCGAAGAAGCGGAAGAAAGTCTGACGGCTACCGAGGCCCGCGTGCCGCACGCCCTCATCAGGGGCGGCAAGCCCTTTGACGCCCCCTGCCCTGGGGCGTGACGCCGAGCAGCACGACTCACCTGCACTCTGGCGGCAACCGGCCTGTCAAGCACGGCCTCGCCTCCGGCTTCGGTCCACGAGCCGTGGCAGAGTCGCCGCTGCGTGCCGACGGCCACTGGAATGGTCCGCTCAACAGCCAGTTCTGGACCATCGGTGCTGTTCTGGACCGCGGATGCACCGCCGTGCCGAAGCCGTCCGAGGACGCGTCTTTATCGGCGCCGCGGGTGGCCTTCGGCCTCACTCAGAAGGTCAGGACCAGCCGTCCCCGGTGGCCACCGGCCTCCAGTAGCCGGTGTGCTTCGACGGCTTCGTCGGCAGGCAGGGTCCGAGCGACGCGCGGGGTGAGCCGGCCTTCCTCCGCCAGCCGGCGGAGGCGGTCGAGCTGGGCGCGTTCGCGGGCGTACTGCGGCACGAACGTGAACCGGACCTCGATGCCGCGTTCACCGGGCACCTGGATACCGCCGACCGACGACGCCACCCGGCCGCCGTCGCGCACCGCGCCGATGGTGAGGCCCGCGACACCCCCCGTGTCGACGAGTCCGTCGACACCCGCGGGCACTTCGTTGCGCACCAGCTCCGGGAACTCGGTACCGCGAGGCAGGACCACGTCGGCGCCGAGCTCCTTCACCAGCTGCTCGTCCTTCGGAGCCGCGTCGGCGATCACCCGGAGCCCGTCCGCCTTGGCCAGCTGGACGGCGTAGCCGCCGACCGCGCCGGCCGCTCCGGTGACCGCCACGGTGGCGCCCGTGGGAAGTTCCAGCAGGTCCAGGGCCATACGGGCCGTCAGTCCGTTCATCGGGATCGTGGCGGCCTCGATGGTGGTCGTGCCCGCCGGTACGCGGACCACCGAATCGACGGGCACGACCAGGTGCTCGGCGTACGCTCCGTGCGTTCCGGAGACGACCGCGACGGCCATGACGTGGTCGCCGACGGTGAGATCGGTGTCGACTCCCTCGCCGATCTGCTCGATGACGCCGGCCGCGTCCATCCCGGGGACGTAGGGCGGTTCGGCGTCGGAGACGAAGGCGATTCCGCGGCGCACCAGCGTGTCGACGGGGTTGACCGTCGCCGCGTGTACGCGGATCCGTATCTCGCCTGGCCCGGCCTGGGGGACCGGAAGGTCCAGGACCCGCAGTACCTCGGGCCCGCCGAATTCAGTCAGTCCTATGGCCTTCATGGAAGGTCCTTCCTGGTATGGGTCATTCGACCGCCGTGCCTCCCGACAGGCGCACCTCTTCGCTGTCGAGGGCGGCCTGCAGACGGCGCAGTACGGTGTCGTCGATCCGGCGCTCGTCGCGGAGCCGGACGACGGTGGCGCGTTTGTGCGCGATGAGGGCGAGGCGCAGTGCGAGGTAGTCCTGGTGCTGGAGCTGTGCCGGGTCGTCGGTGGCGCCCGCGTTCCTGGCCCGTACCGACGCCAAGTGCGCCTGGTACTCCTGCCGCAGCCACTCGACGATCTTCGGTTCGGACCGCAGATCGGTGGCGAGTTGGGGCATCGCCTTGATCGCCTCTTCTATCGCGGCGGTTTCGGCGAGGTCGTGTTCCTCGTCGACCGACGTGTCCGGCGGCAGCTTCGCCCAGCGCACCGCCACCGGCAGCAGCAGCCCCTGCACCACCAGCGTCACGAGGATGACGCCGGAAGTGACGAAGACGATGAAGCTGCGGTAAGGGAACGGCTCGCCCGAGTCGAGGGTCTGCGGCACCGAGAGCACCATCGCGAGCGAGACCGCGCCCCGGAAGCCGGCCAGCCCGTTGACGACGCGGGTCCGGTGACCGACGCGGAGCATGCGTTGCTGGGGGCGGCGGTCGAGCGCGCGGACCAGGTAGGTGGAGGCGTACAGGAACGCGAAGCGCACGGCGACCAACACCACACAGATGGCACCCACCGCGATCAGCGCGTCCCGGAGATCGGCGCGGCCCAGGTCGCGGACCGCGTACTGCAGTTCCACCCCCACCAGGACGAACAGCGCCCCGTTGATGATGAAGGTGGCCAGTGGCCAGAACGCCAGTGCCTGCGTGCGGTGTTCGGCCCGGATGATGCGCGGGGCGACCTGGGACATGATCAGGCCGCTGACGACCACCGCGAGGACACCGGAAGCCTCGACCAGTTCGGCCAGTAGATACGAGGTGAAGGGCGCGAGGATCATGACCAGGTTGCCCAGCAGCGGATCGGTCAGGCGGCGCCGCAGGTTCATGTTGACCCACGCGACCACCACCCCGACCAGGGCTCCGCCGCCGTAGGCAAGCAGGAACAGCCCGCCGACGTGCGGCATGCTCAGGTGTTCCTCGCCGAACGTGATGCCGACGGCGAGACCGTAGACGACCAGGGCCGTGCCGTCGTTGATCAGGCTTTCCGCGCGCAGGATGGTGACCTGACGGCGCGGCAGGGCGCGGGCGAGGACGCCGACCGCGGTCGCGTCCGTGGGCGCCATGGCCGCGCCGAGCACCCACGCCGGCCCCCACGGCAGCCCGAGGGTGTGCCCGGTTGCGGCGACGGCCCAGGCGGTGAGGATGACGAGGACGGTACTGAGCTGCAGGATGCCGCGCAGGTTGGTGCGGATCTCCCGCAGGGAGGTGGTCAGGCTCTCCCAGTACAGCAGCACCGGAAGGAAGAGCAACAGCACTACCTCCGGTGGCAGTTGCGCCTGCCGCACTGCCGGGATGAACCCCAGCAGCACACCCGTCAAGAGCAGGACGACGGGCGGGGCGATGCCGAGGCGCTGTCCCACGACGTTGCCCACCAGCACGGCCACGCCCAGGACCACGACGAGTTCAAGACCGAGCACGGTGGTTCTTGTCTCCTGTAGGTCAGCGCGGTACGAGCTTCAGGGTCGTGTCCCGCGAGGCCACCATGGGATCGATGTAACTCGCTCCGTAGCGGCCGTACTTGGTGCGGTAGGCGGTGTCGATGCGGTCGTTGACGCCGGGGTCGGTGACCTCGACGAGGGTGACGGCCTTGTCGACGCCGCCGGAGCGGATACGGCCCTCGTGGCTGGCCCGCGCCGCCCGGTACCAGGCGCCGGCGCTGCCGCGGAAGGAGCGTACGTAGAGGTCGTCTCCGTCGCGGACGACCCAGATCGGCACGGGTGTGCGCGGCGTTCCGTCGCTGCGCGAGGGGGCCATCCGAAGTTCCTCGGCGAACTCGATCCGGGTCAGTTCGTCGTTCGTCCAGGCCGTCATGGGCTTGCTCCTGTACGACCGTGCGGCGGGGGGGGTGCCCTCGTGGGCGTGAGCGCGGCCGGCGCAGCTCACGCCCACGAGGCGACCGGGTCAGGGCGTGAGGAGGGCCTTGATGGCGCGGCGCTCGTCCATCGCCTTGTAGCCCTCGGCGACCTGCTCCAGCGGCAGGGTGAGGTCGAAGACCTTGCCCGGGTTGATGTGGCCGGACAGCACGCGGTCGATCAGGTCGGGCAGGAAGCGGCGCACGGGCGCAGGGCCGCCGCGCAGGCCGACCTGGGAGAAGAACAACTCCTGGCCGTCGACGGCGACCTCGTGGGGGACGCCGACGAAGCCGACGTTGCCGCCGGGCCGCGCGGAGTGCAGGGCCTGACTCATGGACTGGGAGGTGCCGACGCACTCCAGGACGGAGTCGGCGCCGATGCCGCCGGTGAGGTCCTTGATGCGGGCGATGCCTTCCTCGCCGCGCTCGCTGACGATGTCGGTGGCGCCGAACTCCAGGGCGAGCTTCTGCCGGGACTCGTGACGGGACATGGCGATGATCCGCTCCGCGCCGAGCTCCTTGGCGGCGATGACACCGCACAGGCCGACGGCTCCGTCACCGACCACGACGGCCGTCGAACCCGGCTTGACCTCGGCGGCGAGGGCCGCGTACCAGCCGGTGCCCATCACATCGGACACGGCCAGCAGGCTCGGCACCAACTCGCCTGAGGGGTGCTCGTCGGTGGCGACCAGGGTGCCGTGGGCGTTGGGAATGCGCACGTACTCGGCCTGGCAGGTGCCCATGAACTCGC
Source organism: Streptomyces sp. NPDC001617 (assembly GCF_053596855.1). Taxonomy (NCBI): domain Bacteria; kingdom Bacillati; phylum Actinomycetota; class Actinomycetes; order Kitasatosporales; family Streptomycetaceae; genus Streptomyces; species Streptomyces sp. NPDC001617. The sequence goes on along the minus strand of NZ_JBSFHA010000123.1, from coordinate 8,482 downwards.
GGTTCAGACAGGAGGACTGCCAGCCCTTCTGGCAGTTCGCGCAGGTGTTGTCCGACGTGGCGAAGGAGCCGACCACGAACTGGCCGGGCTTGACGTTGCCGACCTCGCTGCCGACTTCCTCGACGATGCCGACGTACTCGTGGCCCATCGGGTGCGGGTCGCCGACCGGCTCCAGGCCGCGGTACGGCCACAGGTCCGAGCCGCACACACAGGTGGCGACCGTGCGGATGATCGCGTCGGTCGGGTTGACGATCTTGGGCTCGGGGGCGTCCTCCACCCGGATGTCACCCGGGGCGTGGATCACGGTTGCGCGCATGTCTTTTCTCCTGAAGCGTTTCTCGGGCAGCGGTGTCACCCGGACGTGCCGGATTCGTCGACGATGGCCATAAGGGTGTACAGAAGTGTCGACGGGCTGTGAAAAACAATTGCCGGTCTCTGACTCTGTCACCGCCCGCAGGACCCGTACAGAGAAGAATTCCACCCCGGGAGAGATGTATCCAGGGATAAAACCTTCCTACCCAGCCGAGTGGCGGACAGCGCAGACTGGCCAGTATGAACAGCAGTGCGCACCGTAAGGAGCTGGGCCAATTCCTGAAGGCCCGCCGGGCCGAGCTCAGCCCCCGCACGGTCGGTCTGCCCGAAACCGACCGGCGTCGGCGTGTGGCCGGCCTGCGCCGGGACGAGGTGGCCATGCTGGCCGCCATCAGCACCAATTACTACACCCGCCTGGAGCAGGGGCGCATGGCCCCGTCCACGTCCGTGCTGTCCGAGCTCGTCCGGGTCCTGCACCTGAGCGACGCCCAGCGGGACCAGCTGTTCGAGCTGGCCGGAAGGGAGGCCAGCCGGGCGCGGCGGCGGGCCCCGCAGAAGGCGCACCCGCGGCTGCGTACCGTGCTGAACGAGCTCAGCGTGGCCCCCGGCATGATCCTGGGCCGGCACCTGGACATCCTGGCGTGGAACCCGACGGCCGCCGCCTTGTTCGGCACCGATTTCGCGAAGACCCCCCAGCAGCAGCGCAACTACGTCCGGCAGCTCTTCACCGACCCGGCCATGAGAACGCTGTACGCCGACTGGGAGGACTCCGCCCGCAACGCCGTGGCCGTGCTGCGGCAGCAGGCCGCGGCCCGTCCCGACGACAGGAGACTGGCCGACCTCGTCGGTGAGCTGTCGGTGCACGACGACCAGTTCCGCCAGTGGTGGGGAGGCCGCCCTGTGGTGCCCCGGACCGGTGGCACCAAGGTGTTCAACCACCCGGTCGCCGGTGAACTCTCCCTCGCCTGGGACGCCCTCACCTGCGTGGCCGACCCCGATCAGCAGCTGATCGTCTGGAGCGCCGAACCCGACTCGCGCACCTACGAGGGACTGCGCTTCCTTTCCTCCTGGACGGCGACCCCCGCCATGAATTCGTAAAATCGGCAGGAGATTCCCGGCGTAAAGCCAGGGACAAATCCTTCCTACCTTCGCTGCTGAATTCCGTGCCATGCTTCCAGAGCACGATTCATGCAATCCCTTTCGAGATCCTTTTCGAGGAGCAATACCCCCATGTCCTCCACCTCCCGCCCCACGGTCGCCGTCGCATTCCACTCCGGCTACGGCCACACCGCCGTCATAGCCGAGGCCGTGGCGCGCGGTGCCGCGGAAGCCGGTGCCGAGGTGATCTCCATCCCCGTGGACACGATCACCGACGAACAGTGGGCGCAGCTGGACGCCGCCGACGCCATCATCTTCGGTGCCCCCACCTACATGGGCACCGCCTCCGCCGCCTTCCACACCTTCGCCGAGGCGAGCAGCAAGCGCTGGTTCACCCAGACCTGGGTCGACAAGATCGCCGCTGGTTTCACCAACTCCGGTGCCAAGAACGGCGACAAGTCCTCGACCCTGGGCTACTTCTTCACGATGGCCGCCCAGCACGGCATGCACTGGGTCAGCCTGGGCGTGCAGCCGGGCTGGGCCTCCACCGAGGGCAGCGAGGACGACATCAACCGTCTGGGCTACTTCGTCGGTGCCGGCGCCCAGACCCCGACCGATGCCGGCCCGGAGGCCGTCCACAAGTCGGACATCGCCACCGCCGAGGGCCTCGGCGCCCGCGTCGCGCAGCAGACCGCCTTCTTCCGCGCCGGCCGCGCCGCCCTCGCCGCCTGAACCCGAGAACCTCACCCGCAGCCTGACCCGCAAAGGAGCAGCACCATGTCCGACTCCCCGAACCTCGCTCTCGTCCGCCGTCTCTACGACTCCGGCATGGCCCCGGACGTGGTCGCCGAGGTCATCGACCCCGACATCGTCTGGGACATCACCCCCGGCTTCCCCTACGGCGGCGTCTACAAGACCTGGGCGAGCGCCGGAGCCGACTTCTTCGGCCGCCTCGCGCCCAGCTTCACCTCCTTCGGCGCGGTGGCCGAGGAGTTCTACGACGCCGGTGAGCACGTGTTCGTCCGCGGCCACTACCACGCGGTGTCCAAGTCCGGCGCCGAGTTCGACGCGCGCTTCATCCACCTGTGGACGGTCGGCGACGGCAAGCTCACCCACCTGATCCAGGCCGCCGACAGCCACGTCGTCCAGCAGGCCGCGAACAACTGACCGCCCCCAGGGAGAAACCCATGACGAAGATCCTCTTCCTCATCACCGCCGCCGACCACTGGACCCTGGCCGACGGGTTCGAGCAGCCGGCCGGCTTCTGGGCCGAGGAGGCCATCGGCCCGTACGGCGTCTTCAAGGAGGCCGGCTACGAGATCGCCGCGGCCACCCCGGGCGGTGTCCCGCCGACCGCCGACGCCCTCAGCCTGACGCCGGACTTCAACGGGGGCGAGGAGGGCGCCGAGCAGATGAAGACCGCCCTGCGCGAGGCCACCGAACTGGCGAACCCCGTCCGCATCGAGGACGTGAACATCGACGACTACGACGCCGTGTTCGTGCCCGGCGGCTGGGGCCCGATGGAGGACCTGTCCGACGACCCCGCGGCCGGCAAGCTGCTCAGCGACTGGCTCGCCTCCGGCAAGCTCGTGACGCTGGTGTGCCACGGCCCGGCCGCGCTGCTGTCCAGCGTGGACGCCGACGGCAAGTCCCCGTTCTCCGGCTACCGCCTGACCGGTCTGTCCAACTCCGAGGAGATCCAGAACGGCCTCGCCGACCGGGCGAAGTGGCTGCTTGAGGACCGCCTCGTCTCGGACGTCGGCGCGGACTACCACAAGGGCGAGGAGAACTTCGCCCCCCACCTCGAGGTGGACCGCACCCTCATCACCGGCCAGAACCCCGCCTCGGCCGTCCCGCTCGCCCAGGAAGTCGTCAAGATCCTCGGCTGACGCCACCCCGCACCACCGCTCAAAGGCTCAAAGAAAGAGGTAGTACCGATGGACAGCAACGCGACTCTCCCCAGCGTGGGCCAGACCTGGCTGGCGGACCTCGGCCCGGACACCCCGCTCGGCCACTTCACGGTGGAGATCACCTTCGACTCGGCGACCCAGGTCAGCTTCGAGGTGACGGGCGGCGCCATCAAGGGCCGTAAGCAGACGATGGAGTACACCACCACCCAACTCCGCGACGGCCTGTTCGTCGTCCGCTGGACCGAGCCCGACGCCGGTGACCATGTCACCCACATCGAGGACTACACCGAGGGCACCTGCATGGCCAGCTCCGTCATCGGTGGCGAGTTCGTCCAGCTCCACGGGAAGTGGACCCGCGTCCGCTGATCCCGCAGGGCAGCCCCTTCTCGACGGTGAGGACTTCCAGGGACAAATCTCTCCCCCTGACAACGCCGCTTTCCGATGCCAGGGTGGTGGCATGAACCGCGATCCTCACCGCCACGATCTGGGGGAATTCCTCAAGGCGCGCCGCGCCGAGCTCGACCCGGCCGCCGTCGGCCTGCCCGACGGCGGCTCGCGGCGCGTCGCGGGCCTGCGCCGTGAGGAGGTCGCCGTACTGGCGGCCATCAGCACCGACTACTACGCCCGCCTCGAACAGGGCCGCATCCAGCCGTCGCCGTCGGTGCTGGAATCCCTGGCCCGCGTGCTGCACCTGGACGACGACCAGCGCGCCTACCTCTACGAGCTCGCGGCCAAGGACGACTTCCGCCTTCCCCGTCGGCAGCCGCGCCTCAAGGCCCAGCCGCAACTGCAGCGCATGCTCGACGACATGGCGCACACCCCCGCCTTCGTGATCGGGCCGCGCACCGAGATCGTCGCCTGGAACGCCATGGGCGCCGCCCTGATCACCGACTTCGGCAAGATCCCCGAGAAGCAGCGGTACTACATCAGGCTGCTGATCACCGACCCCGCGATGCGCGAGCTGTACGCGGACTGGGAGGGTGTTACCCGGCTGGCCATCGCCCAGATGCGGATGCACAACGCCAACAACCCCGGGGACAGGCAGCTCGCCGCCCTGGTGGGCGAACTCTCGGTCAGAGACGAGCAGTTCCGCCAGTGGTGGGCCGCCCACAACGTCGCCGTCCGGGACACCGGGACCAAGCACCTGCGCCACCCCGTCGTCGGCGACCTGCACCTCGACTGGAACGCCGTCACCTGGGCCGCCGATCCCGACCTGCAGATCATCGTCTGGACCGCGGAAACCGGCACCCCGACCCACGACAGCCTGCGCATGCTGGCCTCCTGGGCGGCGGACCCCAGCCACTCGACCAGCGACAGCTCCGCCTGACCGTCGCCCCAGGTATTCCCTGCAAAGGGGGAGCCTTTCCTCCTACGCGCCCCGCGCCTAGGAAGAGGCTCTCCCTTTTTTCGTGTACGGCTCTCCTGGCACGCTCGTCACGAGGCCCACCGCGCTGCGCGTCCCCGCCCCGGTTCGGCCCTCTTCCCACCGACAGATTCGGTTCCCTCAGCGCCGAGGCGTCCGACCTGCCTGCTCATCCGCCAGGAAAGAGATCCACCTCCCCATGTCCCTGACCCAGTCCCGCCCCGGGACGCTGCCCTCGGCCGCCCCCGAACCCCGCTGGACCGCCCGCCTTTGGGCCGTCCTCGCCGTGCTGTGCCTCGTGCTGTTCCTCGACGGCCTCGACGTCTCCATGGTCGGCGTCGCCCTGCCCTCCATCGGCCACGACCTCGGCATGGCCACCGGCTCACTGCAGTGGATCATCAACGGCTACGTCCTCGGCTACGGCGGCCTGATGCTGCTCGGCGGCCGCACCGCCGACCTGCTCGGACGCCGCCGCGTCTTCCTCGTCGCGCTGGCCGTCTTCGCCGCCGCCTCGCTGCTCGGCGGCCTCGTCGACAGCGGCTCGCTGCTGATCGCCACCCGCTTCGTCAAGGGCGTGGCCGCCGCCTTCACCGCGCCCGCCGGCCTGTCGATCCTCACCACGACGTTCCCGGAGGGCCCACAGCGCAACCGGGCGCTGTCGGTCTTCAGCCTCTTCGGCGCCCTGGGCTACTCCTCGGGCCTGATCCTGGGCGGTCTGCTCACCGGGATCGGCTGGCGCTGGACCTTCCTCATGCCGGTCCCGCTCGCCCTGCTCGCGCTCGTCGTCGGCCTGCTGCTGATCCCGCGCGACCGCCGCACCGAGACCGGAGGCCAGGACCCGGCCGGGGCGGTCACCCTCACCGCAGGCATGCTGCTCGCCGTCTACGCCGTGGTCACCGCCCCCCAGACGGGCTGGACCTCCGGGGCGACGCTCGCCGCCTTCGGTGTCGCCGCCCTGCTGCTGCTCGCCTTCGTCCTGATCGGGCAGCGGGTCCGGCACCCGCTGGTCCGCTTCGGCATCCTGCGCAAGGCCACCACGGTCCGGGCCAACCTCAGCATCGTCGCGCTGATGGGCTCCTACCTCAGCTTCCAGTTCATGATGACGCTGTTCCTGCAGGACGGGCTCGGCTGGTCGCCCCTGCGCATGGCCTTCGCGCTGCTGCCGGTCGGCCTGATCGTCGCCGTCGGCTCGCCCCTCACCGGTCGGCTCGTCAACCGCTTCGGCACGGCACCGCTCATCATCGCCTCGATGACCTCGCTGACCCTCGGCTACGTCTGGTTTCTGGCGACGGCCGGCTCCTCGCCCGACTACGTCACCGCCATGCTCCCGTCCCTGCTGCTCCTCGGCGGCGGCTTCGCGTTCGGCTACAGCGCCATCATGGCCCAGGCCACCGAAGGCATCGACGACTCCGAACAGGGCCTCGCCTCCGGCCTGGTGCAGACCTCGGGCCAGGTCGGCGCCGCCCTCGTCCTCGCCGTCCTCACTGCAGTGATCGCTCAAGCCGGCGACAGCGGCGGCGACTTCACCGCCTACCGACCCGGCCTGAACCTGGTCACCGGCGTCGCCGCGATCGGGCTGCTCCTGAACCTGGTGCCCGTAGTGCGTCTGCGGCGCCGCTGAGCCGCGACAGACGAAAGCCGACCCGAGGCCAGCCCCGGGTCGGCTTTCCGCGAGCACTGCTCACGCCAGGTGCTTGCTGTTCGTCAGCGGACGTGGGAGTCGAACCAGTCGACAGCGACCTCGGGGTGCTCGCTGAAGTAGTTGTAGCCGTCGAAGCGGCGGGTGCTGCCGTGGATCCAGTGCATCTGCTTGTCCTCGACGGGGATGGCGTCGTGGACGGCCTGCACGGCTTCGGGGGTGGTCATGACGTCGTCGTGCTCCTGCGCCACCAGCGTGGGCACGGTGATGGCGGAGGCGTACTTGGCAGGCGACTGCTCTGCCAGACGGAATCCGGTGCGTTCCAGCACGGCCTGGTCGAGCCGGTCGTAACCGCCTTTGAAGCCGAGGGCCTTGGAGAACTGCTCGCCGATGGAACGGCCCTCCAACGGCTGGAGCATCACCAGCGCCTGGATCTCGGCGAACTCCTCAGGGTGCTTGGTCCAGGCCACTGCGGTGGAGTTGGCGCCCAGGCACACCGACAGCAGGGCCTTCTTCATGTTCTTGGTGTCGGGGCGTGCCGCGGCGTACCGGAGGGCTCCGATGACGTCGCGGTACTCGGTGAGGCCGATCGTGCAGATGCCGCCGTTGCCGTACCCGCTCATGCCGTGGTTGCGCAGGTCGTAGGCGAGGACGTTGTAGCCGGCGTCGTGCAGTGCCTTGTAGGAGGGGAGGAAGTTGACCTCGAAGCCTCCGAAGCGGTCCCAGCCGGGCAGGTGGCCGGGGTAGCCGTAGCGGTTGCCGGGGGAGAAGTGGTTGTGGGTGATCAGCCGGTCGGAGTCGGCCGGGATGAACCACCCTTCGAGAGGCACGCCGTCCATCGACGGGAACGTCACGTCCTCGTAGGCCAGGCCCAGTTCGGACGGCCGGCGCAGCAGAGGCGCGCGTCGGCCGTCGGTGGTGCCTTCCGTCCACTGCCCGACGAATCCGTTGAATGCCAGCTCGGCCATGTCGAGTTCGGTCATGGTGCGCTCCTGATTTCTCGGCAAGGGTGCTTGATGTGTGGTACTCCGGGCGCCTGAATTTCTCTCAAGATGGGCCCGTAAGCAACATTTTCTGCGTCTTGAGCCAGGCCTGGGTAGAGAAAGCGAGGGGGAAGGAATTCTCCCAGGGAGTAATTCCTCCCTGCCGGGAACGGGATGAATCCGGTAATGGCTCGGATGCGCCTGCGTTCCTCATGGCTGTGTCCTTGTCGGGCCGTAGTGCGGCGGCCCGACAAGGACACAGGGACTGTGGTGGGGAATCCGGGGTCAGATCGTCGCGGTATCGATCACGAACCGGTACCGCACATCGCTGTTCAGTACCCGCTCGTACGCCTCGTTGATCTCGGACGCGGCGATCACTTCGATCTCGGCGCCGAAGCCGTGCTCGGCGCAGAAGTCCAGCATCTCCTGGGTCTCGGCGATGCCGCCGATGGCGGAGCCGGCGATCGACCTGCGGCCCATGATCAGGGGGAAGACGTTGACGGAGATCGGCCCCTCCGGAGCGCCCACGTTCACCAGAGCTCCCTCGATCTTCAGCAGGTTCACGTACGCGCTGAAGTCGAGCGGGGCCGAGACCGTGGAGACGATGAGGTCGAAGGTGCCGGCCAGTTCCTCGAAGGTCTTCGGGTCGCTGGTGGCGTAGTAGTGGTCCGCGCCCAGCTGCAGGCCGTCGTCCTTCTTGCGCAGGGACTGGGAGAGGACCGTGACCTCGGCACCCAGCGCGTGCGCGATCTTGACGCCCATGTGGCCGAGGCCGCCCAGACCGACTATCGCGACCTTCTTGCCGGGGCCCGCGCCCCAGTGCTTCAGCGGGGAGTACAGGGTGATGCCCGCGCACAGCAGCGGGGCGGCCACGTCGAGGGCGAGACCGTCGGGGATGCGGGCGGCGTAGTTCTCGTCGACGACGATCTTCTCGGAGTAGCCGCCGTAGGTGGGCCGGCCGTCCTTGTCGAGGTAGTTGTACGTCTGGATCATGCCGCTGCCGGTGCAGTACTGCTCCAGTCCGGCCTTGCAGTGCTCGCACTCGCGGCAGGAGTCGACGAAGCAGCCCACGCCCACCCGGTCGCCGACCTTGTACTTCGTGACACCGGGGCCGACCTCGGAGACGACACCGGCGATCTCGTGACCGGGGACCATCGGGAAGACGGCGGTACCCCAG
>NZ_JBSFHA010000122.1:0-28232 GCF_053596855.1 Streptomyces sp. NPDC001617 | reverse complement strand
CACCCCGCCGTTCAGCCCCGCCGAGGCCGCGGCCCTGGCCGAGGCGGCGCTCGGCGACACCCTGCGCGCCGTCGCGGCCGCCCCCGCCACCCGGCGGCTCCTCGTCCTCGACGGCAGGCCCGGCCCCTGGCTGCCGCCCGGTTTCGACGTCGTACCGCAGTGTGCGGGCGGTCTCGACGAGCGGTTGGCGGACGCGTTCGCGCACTGCGACGGTCCGGCGCTGCTCATCGGCATGGACACCCCGCAGGTGACCCCCGAACTGCTCGCGGTCGACTTCGCCGGCCACGACGCCTGCTTCGGCCCGGCGGAGGACGGCGGCTTCTGGGCGCTGGGGCTGGCCGAGCCGGACCCCGCGCTGCTGCTCGGTGTGCCCATGTCGACACCGTGGACGGGCGCCGTCCAGCGCCGGCGGCTGGCGGCGGCCGGGCTCAGGGTGCGCGACCTGCCCGCTCTGCGGGACGTGGACACCGCCGCCGACGCGGCCGCCGTCGCCGCGCTGGCCCCGCACGGCCGGTTCGCGGCCCGGCTGGCCCGGTCCACGGCAGTCGGCGGGACGGCCCGATGAGCGCCTCACCGGTCGTCGCCTGGGCCGGGGCGGACCCCTACGCCGCCGCCCTGCGCGCCGGGCGCGGGCCGCTGTTCCTGCGCCGCGCCGACGGCTGGCTGCTGCCGCTGGAGGTCGAGCGGTGGTGCGCGCGGGCCGACCCGGTCGACCGGACGGTGCTGGACCGGTGCGAGGGCGCCGTGCTGGACGTCGGCTGCGGCCCCGGCAGGCTGGTCGCGGAACTCGCCGCCCGGGGCCGTACCGTCCTCGGCATCGACGTCAGCGAGGCCGCCGTCGACCACACCGTGCGGCTCGGCGGCCCGGCGTTGCGACGCTCGGTCTTCGAGACGCTGCCGGGCGAGGGCCGCTGGGGCACCGTGCTGCTCATGGACGGCAACATCGGCATCGGCGGCGACCCGCGCGCCCTGCTGGGCCGGGTGGCCCGACTCCTCGGCCCCGGTGGTCTGTTGATCGCGGAGACGGCTCCGGTCGATGTCCACGAGGTGGTCCGGGTCCAGGTCGTCGGCACGGCAGCCGGGCCGGACGGCGGCGGTGCGTTCCCGTGGGCGCGGGTCGGCACCCCGGCCCTGCTGCGGTACGCGCGGGGCTGGGAGCGGGCCGGTCAGTGGACGGCCGGCGGGCGCCGCTTCGTCGCCCTGCGCACCCGCAGGGCGAGCAACAGCGCCGAGCCGCCGAAGAGCACGGCGGAGATCAGCAGCCAGCGGACGAGGAAGCCGTCCGCCGGCAGCCCGGTCGCCGAGCGGTAGCGCCGGTCCACCGTCCCGCTGATCAGCGGGAACCAGACGAGGAGCAGCAGCGCGGAGAGGGCGGCGGGGACCCGGACGTACATCGTCCACGCCCGGCGCCCGGCCGCGTCGAGCCCGCGGGCGACGGCCCGGTCCGCCAGCGCGTACAGGGGCAGCAGCACCAGGTCGTGCAGCAGGGCCGCCCCGACCAGCCAGAGCGCCACGCCCAGCCAGTCGCCGGCGAACAGCCGCACTCCGGCGTAGGCGGCGAGGGCGAACGAGCAGGCCGGCAACAGGAGCGGGAGGGGGCTGCCGAGGGGAAGAGGGCGCGGGCGCATCACAGGTCTCCGAAGGTGATCCGGGCCACCCACTTGGTGTTGAGGACACCGGGCGCGGCGGGCACGATGACCCGCGCCGGGTGGCCGTGGTCGGGGGACAGGTCCTCGCCGTTGACGTACAGGGCGAGCAGGGAGCGCGGGTCGGCCACCTGGTTGGCGCGCAGGGCCGCGCGGCGGAAGGCGCCGTGCCGCTGCAGGGACTCGACGAACGCGTCCGGAGGATCGCCGTCGTACCCGACCAGGGCGGCGAGGTCCCGCAGCCGCACCCCGCGCCACCACTGGTCGTCCGTCGACCAGCCCTCCACACAGGCGATCGGCAACGCCGAGCTGTGCAGGGGCAGTTGGAGCAGCTGGGCGCGGCTCAGCCGGACCGTCCGCCCGTCGCGCCCCGTGACGACGAGCCGCCACGCCTCCGCGCCCGTCTCCGCCGGGTCGATCCCGGCGTAGGTGGCCGTCTTGTTGATCTGGAAGCCGCCCGGCCCGCCGCCGGGATCGGCCCAGCCGTGCGGCGCGAGCAGGGCCGTACGCCGCAGCGCACCCCCGATGCTCTGCCCGGCGGTCGTGACGAACAGCAGCAGCGAGGCACCCCCGACGAACCACAGCGCCCCGCGCCGGGAGACGGTGGCCGGTTCCGGCCGCGGCGACACCAAGTCGCCCTGCTCCTGCCGTCGCCTGCGCACGGCCCGGACGGCGGCCGGCGCCTTGAGCGCCGCGTGCGCCACGAACGCGGCGAAGAACACCCAGGCGCCGTAGTAGTGCAGGGGGTAGAAGGAGCCGGGGAAGACGTAGTCGAGCTGGACGTTCAGGACGCCGGTGGTGAACTCGAAGAGGCCGCCGCCGACCAGCAACAGCAGCGAGATCCGCTCCAGGGCGTGAGTGAGGGAGCGGGCCGGCGGCAGCGCGAACAGCTTCGGGACGACCGACCACAGCTTGGCCAGCAGGACCGGGATCAGGGTGATGCCGAGGGTGACGTGCAGGCCCTGGGTGAGCCGGTACAGCCAGTACGGGTTCGTCGGCCAGGCGAAGAGAAAGAAGCCGAGGATCCCCTTGTCCGGGGTCTGGTCGTTCACCGGGGACAGGCCCGGGTTGTAGGCGGCGTACGACACCAGCCCGGTCACGAACAGCACGGTGATGCCGGCGAGCAGCACGAGGCCGAGCACCGAGGTGAACCAGGTGCCGCGCAGCGGGCTGCGCCAGAAGCCGGGAGAGGAGGGAAGCCGCGGATCGTCGTCTCGCATGATCCGACGGTAGGCCGGGAGCACCCGGGGAAAGGGCACCCGACCCATGACGAAACGCTGACGTCCGGCGGCCGATCCGGTTCCGCACCCGGCCGTCGGCCTAGCGTTCCGGTGTGACCCGCACTCCCCGCCGAGATCGGTACGCCGACCTCTGCGCCGCCTCCGCCGCCGCCCTGCTCGTCCTCGTCGCCGTGCTGGTCGGACGGCACGTCCAGGACACCCGCCACACCCTGTTCGTGCACTGGCCCCCGCTGTTCGCCGACTGGGACCCGCACCTGGGCCCGGGCACGCCGGCCGCCGTGCTGGTGGCGGTCGCCGTGGTGGCGTACGGCCCGGCCCTGGCGGTACGACTGCCGTGGCGCGGGCTGCTCGCCGCGGCCTGGGGCGCGGCCCTGGCGTGGATCTGGTCGCTCGCGCTGGTCGACGGCTGGCGGCGGGGCGTGGCCGGCCGCCTCACCACGCGCAACGAGTACCTCACGGTCATCGGCCGCTTCCACGACATCCCCGCCGCCCTGCGCGACTTCACCCACCACATCGTCAGTGGCTCCCCCGCGCCCTGGCCCGCCCATATCGCCGGACACCCCCCGGCGGCCACGCTCACCTTCGTCCTGCTGGACCGCGTCGGCCTGCGCGGCGGCGGCTGGGCGGGCGCCTGGTGCATCACGGTCGGCTCGACCGCCTGCGCGGCGGTACTGGTGGCGCTGCGCGCGCTGGCCGGTGAACGCCCGGCCCGCCGGGCGGCGCCCTTCCTGGTGCTCGCCCCGGCCGCCGTGTGGGTGGGGGCCTCCGCCGACGGGTACTTCGCCGCGGTCGCCGCCTGGTCGGTGGCCCTGCTGGCGCTCGCGGTCACCGGGCGGTCCACCGCCTGGGCAGCCGGCGCCGGTCTGCTCTACGGCCTGACCTGCTCCCTCTCGTACGGCCTGGTCCTCTTCGCGGTGACCGGGGCGGCGGTGCTGGTCATCGGGCGGCGCCGGGTCCGCGACCGGCCGGTGATCCTCGTCCTGTTGCTCGCCGGGACGGCGGTGGTCCCGGCGGTGTTCACCCTCGCCGGGTTCGACTGGTGGGAGGGGTACCGACTGCTGGTCACCCGCTACTACCAGGGGGTCGGCGGCACCCGCCCCTACGGCTACTGGGTCTGGGCCGACCTGGCGTGCACCGTGCTGATCACCGGCCCGGCGACGGCGGCCGGGCTGCGCCGAACCGGTGCCGTCCTGGCCGCACCCCGTACGGCACCCGTCACCGAGATCCGTCCGGCGCTGCTCGTCACCGCCGCCGTCCTGTCCGTCCTGGCGGCCGATCTGTCCGGCATGAGCAAGGCGGAGACGGAACGCATCTGGCTGCCGTTCGCGATGTGGCTGCTCCCGGCCTGCGCCCTGCTGCCCCGCCCCCGCGCCTGGCTGACCGCGCAGGCGCTGCTCGCGCTGCTCCTCAACCACCTGCTGTTCACCGGGTGGTGACCCGCTGCCGGGCACCGGGCCAACGTCACAGGTCGCCGGTGCGGGGGACCGCCGTCCCCCGCACCGGAAGGACCGAGTGTGCTCAGCTGCCCATCAAGTCCCGCTCGATGGCGGCGAGTTCGTCCGCGCTTCCCTGGACCTTGGGGCCGCTGAACCACTTGCGGGCGGACAGTCCCCACCAGGCGCCGGCGAAGCCCAGCACGACCGCGACGGCGACCGGCGCGTAGTTGAAGCTGGTCGCCGTGACCGGGCTGACCTGCGGGAGCATGAACAGGACGGTCACGAACACCACCCAGGCCACGGCCGTGACGGCGACCGGCTTGCTCCAGCGGCCCAGCTGCCAGGGTCCGGCGACGAAGTCGTCGCCCTGCCGCAGCCTCAGGTAGATCGGGATGACGTAGGCGATGAACAGGCCGATCACCGCGATCGACGTCACGGCCGCGTACGCGGTCGGGTTGATCAGGTACGGCAGGCCCAGCAGGAAGGCACCGCCGGAGGCGAGCCAGACCGCGTTGGTGGGCGTGCGGGTGTGGTCGCTGATCCGGTGCCAGATCTTGGAGCCCGGAAGGGCGCCGTCGCGCGAGAAGGCGTAGATCATGCGGGAGTTGGCCGTCACCGAGGACATGCCGCAGAAGAACTGGGCGCCGATGACGATCAGCAGGAGCAGCTTGCCGCCCGTCGCGCCGAGCGCGTCGAGGAAGATCTGGACCGGGGGTACGCCGGTGCTGCTGCCGAGCGCGCCGTCGTAGGACTGGATGGCGAAGGTGACGCCGATCAGCAGGATCCAGCCGGCGACCAGGGAGACCAGGATCGAGTTGACGATGCCGCGGGGGCCGGAGCGGGCGGCGTCGTGGGTCTCCTCCGTCATATGGGCGGAGGCGTCGAAGCCGGTCAGGGTGTACTGGGCGAGCAGGAGGCCCAGGAGACAGACGTAGAGGCCCGAGCCCCAGCCGGTGTTGTTGACGAAGTGGCCGAAGACGAAGCCCGCGGACTGGTGCTTGCCCGGGAAGACGATCAGGGCCAGGACGACGATCGCGACGCCGATGACCTGCCACCACACGCTGATGTTGTTGAGCAGGGCGACGACCTTGACGCCACGGACGTTGAGCAGGGCGTGCACCAGGAGGGTGACGCCGAACAGCAGGACCGTGTGGCCGGGGGTGGCGGCGAAGCCGAACTGGAGGTCCAGGAAGGCGTTGAGGAACTGGGCGAGGCCGAAGTCGATGCCGGCGGTGACGGCGACCTGGCCGAGGAAGTTGAACCAGCCGGTGAACCAGGCCCAGGCGGGGCCGTTGGTCTTGGCGAGTTTGGCCGCCCAGTAGTAGAGGCCGCCGGCGGTCGGATAGCTGGAGCAGACCTCCGCCATGCCCAGGCCCACGGTGAGGGTGAACAGACCGACGATCGGCCAGCCCCACACCATGACGGCGGGGCCGCCGGTGTTCATGCCGAAGCCGTACAGGGTCATACAGCCGGAGAGGATGCAGATGATCGTGAAGGAGACGGCGAAGTTGGAGAACGCCGACATGCTGCGCTCCAACTCCTGGGCATAGCCCAGTTCGTGGAGGCGCGCCTCGTCGTCACTCACCTCGGCCGGTCCGGTGCCGGTCGGTTCGGCCTGCTCGACCTTGTCGAAAGCCATGGGAACCCCTTTTGACGGGCTGTTGAACGGGGGACGGGGGTGCGGGGGGAGGGGGTACGGCTGCGGGTGGGTCGAGGGTCACGCGCGGTCCCGCGCGGTTCGCCGGGCCGGTCGGCCGGCTGGACGGAGTCGATGGTGTCGTACAGCGGATGTTCTGTTGGGCGTCGTCGAGCGTGACGCCCTTGGTCGGGATCACGCTCGCTCCTTTGGACGCCGAGTAGACCGTGAGGAAGGGCTCGCTGACAAGACCGTCCACGCTGGAGATGTTGACGATCGAACCACCGCCCCGGGCCGACGGGGGCGGAATCACCGCCCGACAGGTCCGCGCGCAGCACACGCCCGTCCTCCTCACCGTGGGCGCGGGTCGTGGAGGAGGGCAGGTGTTCCTGGACTCGCTCTTCCGCCGACCGGGCGAACACCTCACACCCCCCGGCGCGGACTTCGGTACGGTCGGAGCCATGCGATCTCTGGAGGCAGGCCGGGCGCGGGCGCTGCGCAGCCGCAGTCAGGGACTGGGCGAGGGAGTGCGCCACGGCTCGGTGGCCGGGGTCGTCGAGCATGTGGTCGCGGTGCAGGCGCAGGACGCGTCGGCCGCCGCCCTCGGGATACGGGTGCGCGGCACCGGTGTGACCGCCGCCCAGGTGCGCCGGGCGGCCGAGTCGGAGCGCAGCATCGTACGGGGCTGGTTCATGCGCGGCACGCTGCAGATCGTCCCCGCGGTGGACTTCCCCTGGCTGCTCGGCCTCCTCGGTCCGGTGTTCCTGCGGCAGAGTGAGCGCCGCTACCGGGAGTTGGGGCTGGACGAGGGCGTCTGCGCCCGGGCGGAGGCCGAGTTCACCAGGGTTCTCGCCGAAGGGCCCGCGACTCGGGCCGAGTTGACCGGGCACCTCGCGGACCGCGGGCTCCCCGCCCGTGGGCAGGCCCCCTTTCACCTCATCCGGCGCGCAGCGCTCCGAGGGGTCCTCTGCCACGGCCCGGAGCTCGACGGCGAGGCCGCCTTCGTCCTGCTGCCCGACTGGCTGCCGACGGAACACCGAGGACCGAAGGGCGAGCAGGCAGAGACCGAGTTGGCGCTGCGCTATCTGCGGGCCTACGCACCGGCAGCGCCGGAGGACTTCGCCACCTGGTCGGGGCTGCCGCTGTCCGTCGCCCGGCGCGTGTGGCGCACACTGGGCGCGGCCGGGCACATCGTCGAGTGCCAGGTTCCGGGCGGGCGATGCGCACTCCTCGCGAAGATGGCAGGGGAGGCCGACGGCCCGTTGGGCGGGGGCCCGCCCGATGTGCGGTTGCTTCCCGCGTACGACAACTACCTCGTGGGCTACCGCTCGCGCTCGCTGTCCGTGCCCCCGGCGCACGAGCGGCAGGTCTGGCCGGGCGGTGGTCAGATCCGTCCGACGGTGCTCATGGACGGCCTCGCGTACGGCACCTGGGCCTGGCGCAGACAGAACAACGCCGCCGCGGTCTCCTTGTTCGGCGAGGTCCCGGACTCCGGTCTGACGGACGGGATCGCCGCGGAGACGGCGGCCATCAGGCGTTTCCTGGAGGCCGGCCGATGAGCGTGCACACCGTCGGCCGGGGCTGCCATCACTGCTGCACGCCCGCGCCTTCCGGGCCGCCCTGATGCCGGAACAGCACGTTGAAGGCCATCGTCCAGGACGCGTACGTTCCGACCCCTGCCATCCGATCAGCCGAGGGTGAGCAGT
Organism: Streptomyces sp. NPDC001617; assembly: GCF_053596855.1. Classification (NCBI taxonomy): domain Bacteria; kingdom Bacillati; phylum Actinomycetota; class Actinomycetes; order Kitasatosporales; family Streptomycetaceae; genus Streptomyces; species Streptomyces sp. NPDC001617. The sequence continues at coordinate 20,567 of NZ_JBSFHA010000122.1, read as the reverse complement.
TCCTCGTGGAAGCCTCCGAACTCCCGCTCCCGGTCGACGAGATGGATCTCCAGGATCCAGTGGCAGGTGCGGCCGGCCTTGTCGGTACGGCGGAGTGGTGTGTCGTTGGCGGGGGCGATGTACGACTCCACGTCCGCGCCGTCGATCCACTCGTGCGGGAACTCACCGACCAGGTGCCCGGCGTGCCAGCCGCCCAACTCCCAGCCGGCCTCGGCGGCCGACCGCTCCACCTCCGCGTACAGCTGCTTGCCGGTGATGTCGGCGTGTTCGGCGAAGAACCTCTTGCCCGCCGCGAAGATCTTCGGCAGGTCGTCCCGGAGCCGTTGCTTGGCCGGGTCGTCGCCGAGAACGAAGGTCCGGCCGAAGTCGGCCTCGTACTCCTCGAAGATCGGCCCGAAGTCGGCGAACGCGATGTCATCCGTGCCGATCACCCGGTCCGGCGGGTTCTCCCGGTACGGCTTGAGGGTGTTGGGGCCCGAGCGGATGATCCGCTTGTGCCAGTGCCGGGTCGTGCCGAACAGTTCGTCGGCCAGATCCCGGACCCGGTCGCTGACCGCCCGCTCCCCCTCGCCCGGCGCGATGAGCCCGCGCCCCTCGACCTCCGCGAAGAGCCGCTCGGCCTTCGCCTGGGCATCCAGCAGCCGGGCCGCGCGTGTGGGTTCGTCATCCGCCATGGAGCCGAAGCTAACCAGCCGGATCGTCTGCGGCAAACGGGATTCCCCCATGGTCGCGGCTCGGTGCGCGGGGACCCGCGCCGGTCGCACCGGTCACCTCCCGAAAAGCAGTTGCCGCGCCGACTCCGATCATGAACGATCTCGGACCGTGACGAGCACCGACCGACGACGTCCCGACGAGGGCCGGTCTTCCGCTTCCGACCGCCCGCTCGCGCTGATCACCGGGGTGGGCCGCACCGTCGGCATCGGTGCGGGAATCGCCTGCCGGCTGGCGGCATCGGGCTGGGACATCGCCTTCGCCTACTGGACTCCCTACGACGAGCGGATGACCTGGGGCCGCGAGCCCGGCGCGACCGGTGCGATCACCCACGCCCTCGCCGAACACGGCGCCGCCACCGCGGCCATCGAGGCGGACCTCGCCGATCCGGACGCTCCGGCCCGCATCTTCGACGAGGCCGAGCGGCGTCTCGGCGGTGTCACCGCCTTGGTGATGTGCCACTGCGAGTCGGTCGACTCCGGCCTGCTCGACACCACCGTCGAAAGCTTCGACCGGCACTTCGCGATCAACGCCCGCGCGAGCTGGCTGCTGATCCGCGAGTACGGCCGGCGCTTCGCCGGCACCCCGGGCAGTGGCCGGATCATCGCCCTGACCAGCGACCACACCGTCGGCAACCTCCCCTACGGCGCGAGCAAAGGCGCCCTGGACCGCATCACCCTGGCGGCCGCACATGAACTCGCCCACCTCGGCATCACCGCCAATGTGATCAACCCGGGGCCGGTGGACACCGGTTGGATGACCGACGAAGGGCGCGCGTTCGTGCTCCGCCAGACCCCGCTCAACCGCCTCGGCACCCCGCAGGACACCGCGCACCTCGTCGACTTCCTCTGCTCACCCCAGGGACAGTGGATCAACGGCCAGCTTCTGCTGAGCAACGGCGGATTCTCCTAGGGCCGGAGCACAGGGTCCCGTTCCCTACCGCGTCGGCGGTCCCGGCCACACCGCGGACGCGTCGTCGCGGGTCGGATCGGGCAGGCGGATCGGGCGGACGGGGATGGTGCGGGTGCTTCCTTCCGTCACCACGGTCCAGCACGCGGGTTGGCCCGAGTAGCACAGGGTGGTCAGGACGAAGACGCCGTCGGCGTACACCTCGACGTACTCCCCTATGGTGAGAACACGCAGGGTCGAGGCGGGTTCGGTCAGGACGGTCTCGCCCAAGGGCGCGCCGGCGGGTCCGGCGACCCAGAGGTTCTTGCCGTCGCAGCCGACGACGAGGGCGGGGACGCCGTCGTCGCCCGTCCGCAGGGTGATCTCCGCCCGCCCGGAGACATCGATGTCCCCGACCGCGTGCAACGTGGGTTCCGTCGTCGCCTCCAGCAGCCAGGCGTCCAGACCGGGCCACCACTCCAGGCGCGGCGCCGAACCCTCGCGTACGACAAGGGACTTGGGCTGGGCCAGCATCCCCCGGCACCGCTCGCCCGAGTCCGTCAGGTCCACCCGGCGAGGCGTGGTGTGCAGGACGACGCGGGAGCCGTCGGGAGCGGCGACGACGCGCGGCGCGTACGAGCCGGTCGGGCCCATCGGTCCACGGCGGGTCCACGGCCCCCTCAGCCTCGGCGCGGTCCACGCCTCGAACCCGCGCGTCGCGCCGATCGAACCGATCAGCAACCAGCTTCCGTCGTCGAGACGTTCGAGGACCGGGCACTCCAACTCGTCCACGTCACCAGGTGAGATGAGCGGCGGATGGACCGTCCAGTGCTCCAGGTCGTCCGAAGTCGCCCACGCCACGCACCCGCCGGCCTCCACCGGCAGCGAGGCGTCGGCGGCACAGACGACCATCACCCAGCCGTCCCCCTCGTCGTCGCGTACGACGAACGGGTCGCGCCAGCCCATGCGTTCGCCGGTGCGGTACCAGCGGGCGTCCGCCTCGACGACGGGCCCGGTGCCATGGCGGCGCCAGCCGGTGCCGTCGGTGCGGTCGGAGTAGGCGAGGCCGACCGACTGCAACGGCCAGCCGCGGTCCGTCAGTCCACTCACGCCCGTGTAGAACATCGCCATGCCGGACCCCTGCCGGATCGGATGCATGGTCCACACCGCCTGCTGGTCGAAGCGGCCGGGCAGACCGTTGCCGAAGGCGGTGCCCTCGGGCCGCCAGGCGACCAGGTCGGTGGAGGTGGCCCTGCCGTACGAGGTCTCCATCCTCAGGTGGTCGAACTCGGCCGTCCACGGGCCCTGCAAGTGCAGCACCGCGTAGGTGCCGTCGCCGTCGCGGAGCAGGGCGAAGTCGTTCACGCAGAGGCCGGGCGGGGCGTATCGCATGCACAGTTCCTGTCGGCTCACAGCGCTCAAACGCATGCGCTGACCAAGGGCACAGAAGGTCTCACTTCAGAATTGGCCCAAGTAAAACTGAACGCAAACGCTTGCGCAACAGCGAGACCGGGCTTACGGTCTCGTCACCCCCAGATCACACCGATGTGAAACAGACGGGAGAACAGCGCTGTGACCGTCAGCATCACCGATGTCGCCCGCGCAGCCGGAGTCTCGGCGTCCACCGTGTCCCGAGCCCTGCGCGGCCGGCCGGGCGTCTCCGACGAGGTGCGGGCGCAGATCACGGCCGTCGCCGACCGGCTCGGCTATACGGCGTCCCGCTCGGCGTCCAGCCTGGCCAGCGGCCGCACCTTCACCATCGGGGTCGTGGTGCCGTACGTGGGCCGCTGGTTCTTCGGCACCGTGCTGGACGCCGCCGAGCACGTGTTCAGCGCCGCCGGGTACGACGTCCTGCTGTACAACCTGGGCTCGGCGGAGTCACGCAAGCGTTTCTTCACCAAGATGCCGGTCCGCAAGCGGGTGGACGCGGTGCTGTCACTGCTCATCCCCGACGAGGAGGAGTCGGCCGCGCTGCGTTCGCTCGGGGTGCCGCTGGCCAGCACGGTGGGCGACGCCCGGCCCGGCTTCAGCGTGGTCGGCATCGACGACCGGGCCGGCGCGGAGAGCGCCGTACGGCATCTGGTGAACCTGGGCCATCGCCGGATCGGCATGATCAGCGGGTCGAGCGGGCCGCAGCACTGGACCACGCCCGTCGCGCGCCGCCAGGCGTATCTGGACGTGCTGGCCGACGCCGGGATCGGGCACGATCCGGCGCTGGAGGCGGACGGCGACTACACCGTCGAGGGCGGCGAGCGGGCGATGACCGAGTTGCTGGCCGTCTCCCGGCCGCCGACCGCCGTGTTCGCCCAGTCGGACGAGATGGCGATGGGCGCGTTGCGCGCGCTCAGACGGCATCGGCTCCGAGTGCCGGACGACGTGTCGGTGGTCGGCTTCGACGACCACGAGCTGTCCGACGTGATCGGGCTGACCACCGTCGCCCAGCCGGTGGCCGGCCAGGGCGCCGAGGCCGCCCGGCTGCTGCTGCGCCAGCTCGACGAGCCGGGTGCCGAGCGGCCCGGACATGTGCAGATGCCCATCCGTCTCGTCCTGCGCGAGACCACCGCACCGCCGCGCCCCCGCGGACCCCAGTGACACCGGGAAGCCCCTCCCCCGTGAGCCCCCACGCCTGACGACACCGGCGCACCTCGAAAACCCTCGCACCACACGGAGGCACAACCATGAACTCGACCAGCAGAAGGTACCGCCGTACAGCCTGTACGGGACTGGCCCTCGCCCTGCCCCTCGCGGCCCTGGCCGCCTGCGGCGGAGGCAGCGGTGGCGGTGACACCTCCGCCGCGGCCGGCAGCGGGAAGGGCACGATCAGCGTCTGGGCCCACCAGGGGCAGAAGAGCGAGGACACCGCCCTGCAGAACGCGGTGAAGTCCTTCAACTCCTCCCAGAGCGGGATCAAGGTCGAGCTGAAGCTGATACCCGGCAACGACTACACCAAGACCATCACCGCCACCGACGCCTCCAAGCTGCCGGACGTGATGGAGTTCGACGGCCCGACCATGGCGAACTTCGTCTACAACAAGAAGCTCGCGCCGATCGACTCGTACGTCTCCGCGAAGACGATGTCCAACGCCACCGCCGCCAGCAAGGCACAGGGCGAGATCGGCGGCAAGCACTACGGCCTGGGGATGTACGACTCCGGGCTCGGCATCTACGGCAACAAGAAGCTTTTGGACGCGGCCGGGGTGAAGTACCCGACGAGCCTGTCCGACGACTGGACGGCCGCCGAGTTCACCGCCGCGCTCAAGGCGCTCAAGGCCAAGGACTCCGACGGCAAGACCCTCGACGTGCAGGAGAACAACGGCTTCGCCACCGAGTGGGGCACCTACGGCTTCGCCCCGGTCGTCTGGTCGGCCGGCGGCTCGCTCATCAAGGACGGCAAGGCCGAGGGCACCCTCGACGCCCCGGCCGTCGTCTCGGCGATGAAGACCTTCCAGTCCTGGAAGACGTACGTCGACCCGAACACCGACGGCAACGCCTTCGCCAAGGGCCGGGTCGCGCTGAGCTGGGTCGGCCACTGGATGTACCCCGCCTACAGCAAGGCCCTCGGCAGCGACCTCGTCGTCCTGCCGCTGCCCGACTTCGGCGACGGCCCCAAGACCGGCCAGGGTTCCTGGGCCTGGGGCATCGGCGCGAACTCCAAGAACGGCAAGGCCGCCGGCGCCTTCCTCGACGACCTCCTGGGCGACACCAACGTCACCGCGATGACGACGGCGAACGGCGCCCCGCCCGCCACGAAGACCGCGCTCGCCGCGAGCCCCCTGTACAAGAAGGGCGGCCCGCTGGAGCTCTTCGCCGAGCAGCTCGCCAAGCCCTGCGGCGACAGCGACATCACCAAGTCCTGCGTGGCCGCGACCCGCCCGGTCACCGCGGGATACCCCACCATCACCGCCAAGTTCGGTGACGCCCTGAACTCGATCTACGGCGGCGCCGACCCGAAGAGCGCCCTGGCCAAGGCCGCTCGCGCCATCGACCAGGACTTCTCCGACAACGACGGCTACAAGATCCAGTAGGACGCTTCGGCCGGGGCGGACGCGGGTACGACGCGATTCCGCCCCGGCCGGGAACAGGACCCCCCGTGAAGACCGTGGAACCCGCACACGCAGTGTCCTCCCGCAGGCCGGAAAGCCCACCCGTGACCTCCGTGAAGCCGGCGCGTGCCGGACGGCCCAGGAACCGCGACTGGCTGCACGGACTGCTCATGTCCACACCCGCCGTCGCCGGCCTCATCGCCTTCGTCGGCATCCCGTTCGGCTACGCCGTCGTCCTCTCCTTCTACAACGTGCGCCTCGGCTCCCCGCTGGCGCCCAGGTTCTTCGGTCTGGAGCAGTACCGGCGGCTGTTCACCGACCCGGACATCTCGGGCCCGTTCCTGCGGGCGCTGCTGAACAACCTGACGTTCGCCGTGGTCGTCGTACCGGTGCAGACGGGCCTGGCGCTGGCGCTGGCGATCCTCCTCAACCGCAAGCTGAAGGCGATCGGCCTGTTCCGGTCCCTGTTCTTCATGCCGGTCGTCTTCCCCATGACGCTGGTCGCCGTCGTCTGGCGGCTCATCCTGGCCCGCAGCGACCAGGGCCTGCTCAACTCGGCGCTGCACGCGGTGAGTTTCGGCAACTGGGGTGCCTTCGACTGGCTCGGCGACGGCGCCACCGCGATGGCCTCGATCATCGTGCTGTCGGTGTGGCAGGGAGTGGGCTTCCAGATGGTCATCCTGCTGGCCGGCCTCCAGCAGATCCCCGGTGAGTTGTACGAGGCCGCCGAACTCGACCGCGCCACGCGCCGGCAGCAGTTCCGGCATGTGACCCTGCCCGGCATCCGCGGCACCCTCGTCTTCGTCGCGATGCTGACCTCGGTGCTGTCCTTCCGGGTCTTCGACCAGGTGTACGTCCTCATCCACGGCGGCGGTCTCGACGAGGACGCCGCCCGCACGGTCATGTACCAGGCCGTCACCACCGCCTTCGACCAGAACAACATCGGCCAGGCGTCCGCGATCACCGTCGTCTTCTTCCTGATCGTCGTCGCCCTGACCCTCATCCAGCGCCGCGTCGTCCGGCCCGACAACGAGGACTGACACCACCATGGCCACGACCCGCGCGCCGCTGCGCCGCGCCGTCGACTACACCGTCCTCGGCGTCCTGGCATTCATCTTCGTACTCCCCGTCCTCTACTTGTTGTTGGGCAGCCTCAAGCCCTCCGACGAGGTGCTGAACGGCCTGACGGGCTTCCTCCCCACCCACCTGTCCTTCGACAACTACGCGCACGTCCTCGAAGCCCTCGACTCCGACAGCACCGGCTACTTCTGGCGCTTCATGGGCATCTCGCTGCTCATCGCGTTCGTGGTCGTGACCGGCGGCCTGTTCGTCAACTCGATGGCGGCGTACGGCATGTCACGGCTGAAGTGGCGTGGCCGCAACGCCGTCTTCACGCTCGTCCTGCTGCTGATGCTGGTCCCGTTCGAGTCGGTGGCCGTCCCGCTCTTCTACCTGTTCAACGACCAGCGCGACACCCTCTACATCCAGGCGATCCCATTCATCGCCAACGCCTTCTCGGTCTACCAGTTCCACACGTTCTTCCGCTCGATCCCGCCGAGCATCGAGGAGGCGGCGAGGCTGGACGGCGCGGGCCCGTGGCGCACGTTCTTCGCGATCATCGTGCCGATGTCGAAGCCGGTGTTCGCCTCGGTCGCGATCCTCACGTTCCTGACCCAGTGGGGTTCGTTCCTGTGGCCGGTGTTGATGGTCTCCGACCCCTCCGTCCGCCCCCTCCCCCTCGAGATGAGCGTGTTCCAGGGCCAACAGCCCCCGGACTGGGGCCAGATCCTCGCCTTCGGCGTCCTCCTGGTCCTCCCCGTCCTGATCGTGTTCGCCTTCTTCCAGCGCTGGTTCGTCCAGGGCGTCGCCAGCTCGGCCGTCAAGGGCTGAGCCACGGACACCGTCATGCCGCTCGGCCGGCGAGGGCGGTGGGGACGCGTTCGAGCACGGGGAACGGCACCAGGCCGTAGTGGTAGAAGTCCACCGCGTCCGCACCCGCCGTGCGGGCCGCCGCCGTCTTCTCGGCCGGCGCGTCGGCGGACTCCGTGTCCGGGGCGCCCGGGCGCAGCACGGTCCGCAGGTCCCAGGTGTCCGGCAGGGCGGTGCGGCAGGCGGCGGTGTCGGCGGCGCTACGTGGGGGGTCGCGGGCGTAGGCGAGTACGGCGTAACCGGGGACCACCGCGCCCACGGCCGCCGGGTCGACCCCGGTCCACCACGCGTCCTCGGCCGCGAGCGCCCCGGTCGGCAGGCCGTCGGCATAGCCCTTGACGGCTCCGGTCAGGGCGAGGAAGACCAGCAGCCGACGGCGTCAGGCGGGCTTGTCCTCCTGGTTGATGATGAAGTCGGCCGGCACCCAGGCTCCAGACAGCGGGAGCGAGCGCGCGTACACCCGCCTGTCCCTGTATCCACTCGCTCGGGGAACCCCCGCCCGGTGGGCGACGGCAGAGTTCCGCCGCGCCGTCGGCGCTCTCGCCCGGCATCATGACGTGCCATGCCGGGCTCAGAGCGGAAGGTCCTGCTCCGTCCATATGCATTTACCGTCTTCCAGATAGCGGGCGCCCCAGCGGTGGGACAGGGCGGCGACGAGCTGCAGACCGCGTCCGCCTTCGTCGGTGTGGCTGGCGTGGCGGATGCGGGGGGTCGTGAGGCTGCCGTCGTAGACCTCGCAGGTCAGGGACCGGCTGCGGAGCAAGCGGAGTCTGATCGGGCCGCGCGCGTGCCGGACGACGTTGCCCACCATCTCACTCACCAGCAGCTCCGTGGTGAGCACGAGATCGTCCAGTCCCCAGGCGTCCAGCTGCTTGCGGATGTACTCACGGGCTTGTCCGGCTGCCCTGGGATCGTTCGGGAGACCGCAGGAGGCGATATCACCGGCGGCGGTGCACCAGGTATGGACAACGAGCAGGCCGGCGTCGTCGTTCGTCTGCCCGCGGTCGGGGAGCAGGGCCGAGACGATCTTGTCGCACAGCTCGTCCAGGCTTCGGAGGTCGTCGTCCTGGTCCGCGGTTTCGAAGTAGGCGGTGTCGATCACGGCACGTGACACGGTTTGCCGCAGCTGAGCCAGTCCTTGGTCGACGTCCCGGGTGACGGATTCGACGAGCCCGTCGGTACAGAGGACGAAAAGGCTCTCGTCGGGCAGGTGCAGCTGATGGAGCTCGAAAGGAGGGTTGGCCGCGCCCAGCGGCGGATCGGGGATCAGGTCGGGGCTGTGGACGGTGCCGTCGGGCTGGACGACGACCGGTGGCGGGTGACCGGCCAGGGAGTACGAGCAGGTGCGCGCGACGGGGTCGAAAACGGCGTACAGGCAGGTGGCGTAGAAATCCTCGCCGAGATCGCTGACCAGGTCGTTGAGACGGCTGAACAGCTCGTCGGGGGGCATCTCCAGATCGGCGAGGGTACGTACGGCGGTGCGCAGCCGGCCCATGGTGGCCGCTTCGGTGATGCCGTGCCCCATGACGTCGCCGATCACCATGGCAACCCGGTCGGCGGACAGGGGTATCAGGTCGTACCAGTCGCCGCCCACTTCTTCGCCCCGTCCCGCAGGCAGATACCGGGCAGCGGCGCTGGCGGCGGGCAGGCGGGGCAGTGTCCTGGGCAGCAGGCCGCGCTGCAGTTCCTGGGCTCGGGCGTGCTCTGTGTCGTAGAGGCCGGCACGGGCCAGCGACTGACCGACCAGACCGCTCAGAGCCGTCAGCAGGGTGCGCTCCTCCTCGCTGAAGGAACGCGGCTCGCTGAACGACACCACGCACAGACCGATGACACGCCCGGAGACCAGCATGGGCAGGAAGGCCCATGCCTCCTGCGGCGACGCCTCACTCACCGGTCCCATCGTCGGATAGCGCCGGAAGATCTCCGCTCTCGACTCGATGAACCGGGGAGTGCGGCTGCGCACCACATCGTCGATCGTGGCGTGGGCGCCGAGCGGAACGCCGTCGAGCACGCTGAGGAACTCCTGCGGATATCCGACGGCGCCGGCCACATGCAGCCGACCGCCTTCGAGTACCTGGAACACCAGCCCGTCGGCGCCGAACGGCGGCAGGACATACTCCGCGACAGCCTGCACGACGTCACGTGAGGTGACAGCCTCGGCGAGCGCAGCGGTCAGCTCTCCTATGAGCACAGAACGCTCCACTCCGGCGACCGGACCAGGGCGGGACGGCACATCCGGTCCGCCGCCCAGGCGCGCGCCGGCCCACGCTGCCACCGCGCGCAGCAGGGACTGTTGCGCCTCATCCGGCCCACCGGACCTCGCAGTGAGCACGGTGACCACACCGACAGGCCCCTCGGCACCGGGGAGGGGTATTGCCGCGGTACCTCCCGCTCCGACACCCAGGCTGTCCCCGCCCACGTGGACGAAGGCGTTCTGCCGCACGGCGAGTACGGGCGCGACGTCCTGCTCCTCGTGCAGATCCGCCCACACCTCCGCGTTTGCCCGGGCGAGCCCTGCGACGGCCACCCGGCGCAGCCGACCTGTCGCGCGGTCCCGCAGGTGCACCAGGGCTCCCAGGCCGGCCAGGCATGTCGTCGCCTGCTGGAGCAGAAGGGCCAGAGTCTCCTCTCGCCCCGTTGGTGGCTCTGTGTGGCGTTCGGGGTCAGCCTTGTCCACCGCACCTCCTGCTCACCCGCAGGTCGGGCCCCGCTCATACAGTGGTGGGCATCGCGACCCCACCATCACCGCACAAATCAGGCGTATACGTCACAGGCTACCGCGCCCCTCCAGATGCGTCGGGGAGGGGAACTGCGGAACACCTGTGCCAGCCGTGGCGGACGGCTCCGGCTCAGCGTCCCGCCGACGATTCCCGCGGAGCCGGCTCGGCGTCATGCCCGTAGCGCCACGCGTTGTGCGCCGGAGGGTCCTCATTCGTGAACGAGGCGTCCCTGGCCTGCTGAGCGGGTCCGTCGGGCAGGTGATTGCTCTCTGCCCTGCCCCGGCTCATCTGCTGCCCACGAGTGGCACGCGGTCGGCGGATGTCCTCGTAGCGGCGCAGCGCGGCAGGGGGGTTCTCCGGCCGGTCGGCGGGGCAGCCCGCCAGGACGGCGGCGTCTTCGCCGACAAGACGTCAGCCACCAGTCGCTGAGGATCGTGCGGAGTGCGGGCGACCGCGGGACGGTAGTCCGCCGTCGTCATGCGCCAGGGACGGGCCGGGGTCCTGTCCAGGAGTCGCGCGGCGATTTCGCCGTGGCAGCGGCAGCGGGGGGGGCGGCACCCTGATCCCCGCAGAGGCGGAGGACGTGGATGGCCGCACTGTCGGGCCGGCCTGATGTGCCCACGAGCAGCGGACAGACCAAGCTGGAGCGGGCCGAGAGGCACTGACCGAGGTGGGCATGGCACACTACGGCGCCGCCAAGGCGGGCCTGCTGGCCCTGAGCAAAGGCATCGCCCGGGGATACGCGGCCGACGGTGTCCTCGCCTACTCCGTCGCACCCGGGTTGGTTGCCACAGACCTCGCCGAGGCAGGTGAAGCAGACGCTGCGAGCATGCCACTGGGCGAGATCACTCCGCCCCAGGACGTGGCCGAGATGATCGTGTTCCGGGCGTCCGGTCGTTCGCGCCATGCGACGGGCGCCACGATCGACATCACCGGCGCGGGCTACATCCGCTGAGACGTGGCCTGTGGCAACGGCGTGGCGCTCTTCGAACCTGGGCAGTGGAGTGGGCCGACGACCTCGCAACCCGGCGCCTCGAAGAGTCCGATGGTCCCGACAACGGCTGAACACGTCCAAAGTCGCGTGCGCCGGGCGCGGATGCCGGGCGGAGCTCGGCCAGATCTGTTCCCTGCGGGCGGTGACGCGTGCTCGGCCACGGCGTCACGGCTGGGGTTGCCTCGACGGTTGCGGCACGGGCAGGACGGTGCGGTCCAGGACACCGCCGTCGTCGCCCACCGCGGTGACGGTCACGTGGGTCGCGGTGGCCTCGACGGCGGTGAAGTGGTGGCGTGAGGCGGCGGCCGCGCGGTGCGGGGTCCGGCAGCCCGACGCAATGGGGTACAGCGAGGCGCCCCCTCCCCCGGTCACGATGTAGGTGACGCCGTGCGCGGAGGTGAATCGCTGGTAGTTGTGGTCGTGACCGCTCAGTACGAGCGTGACCCGGTGACGTTCCAGGACGGGAACCCAGCGGGCGTCGACGGCGGGCGTGGAACCGTGCAGCGAGCAGGACCAGGCGGGCTGGTGGAAGACCACCACACGCACCGGGGGGCCGGAGGCGGACAGACGGTCCTCCAGCCAGCGGGTCTGGGCGGCGTCGGGGTGGTTGGCGTCGAGGAACAGCAGCTGGATGCCGGGCAGTCGCTTCGCGTACGGCAGGTTCGGCAGGCCCAGGTGACGCAGTTCGGCGCTCCCGTGCCCGGCCTGGACGTCGTGGTTGCCGAGAGTGATCCACATCGGGCGCGGCAGGGCACGGTAGGGCCGGTCGAGCAGGGGTGCGAACAAGTGCGGGTTCCCGTCGGGGTAGACGTTGTCTCCGGTGGTGACCAGGGCGTCCACCCGGTGCCCGGTCCGGGCCCAGCTCCCCATGGCCCGGGCGACCGCGTTCTGCGCCACGCCGCCGGTGCCGAAGTCCCCGAACGCGACGAAGCCCGACCGTACGTCCTCCGCGCCCGGCGGGGCGCCGGAAGCCGTGGCGGACGGGAGCGGGGGTGTCGTACCGGCGGCGGGGTCGGGCTGTCCGCTGCAGGCGGTGGCCGACAACAGGACCACGGCGGCGCCCAGGGCGATGCGGCAGAGCAGCCGCGAGGGCGGGCGGCCGGCACGGTCGGGGCGCCGGCGGGCGTGCTCGTCCCTCTCGGTGAGGATGACCTTCACGGTCCCTCCCAGCTGCGACCGCACCGGGTCCTCGGTGACCGCCGCGCGGTCATTCGACGACTCGGAGGGTCGCGGGGATGTTCATGCGGCGCAGGCGGCGGGTGGTGAGCAGCGGGGTGAGTGCCACGGCTCCGATGCCGAGCAGGAGTGCGGTCAGGTAGGTGCCGGGGGCCAGGGTGACGTCGAAGCCGATCTCCGGCATGGTGCGGGCGAGCTGGATCTGGACCATCCAGCGGTCGATGCCCTGGCCGAGCAGGATTCCGGCGACTGTGCCGAGCGTGCCGAGGAGGGCGCTCTCGGCCACGGCCATGGTCAGGACGGTGCGGACGGGCAGTCCGAAGGCGAACATGGTGGCGTTCTCCCGGGAGCGTTCGTCGGCGGAGATGCTCGCGGCGTTGAAGGCGATGAGTACCGCCAGGACGAGTGTCACGCCGGCGGCGATGCCGAGGATGCCGGCGGGCGCCGTCGTGCCCTTGGTGAGGGTCACGCGCACGTCGTGCATGTCCAGCTTCGCGTAGCTGGCGTCGTACGACCGGGTACGCCAGTCGGCGGTACCGGTGAAGCCCGCGTAAGCCCCGGTGCCCAGGGCGATGGTGAGGGCGATGGCCAACACCAGCACCCACCGCTGGCGCAGATCCCGCCAGGACCAGCGAAGCCAGATCAGCCGACTGCTCATCACCGCATCGCCGCCCACCCCTACCAGCGCAGCTCGGAGACGTCGGCGCGGCCTGCGGACGGCGGTCCGTCGCTGACGACGCGGCCGCTGGAGACCTCGACCACCCGGTCGGCGACCCGGGAGATCTCCCGGTTGTGGGTGACCACCAGCACCGTCTTGCCCGCCTGGGCCTGGGCCCGCAACAGCCCGAGGATCTGCACCCCGGTCCGGAAGTCCAGCTCCCCCGTGGGCTCGTCCGCCAGCAGCACCGGGTTGCCGGTGGCCAACGCCCGTGCGATGGCGACGCGCTGCTGTTCCCCGCCGGACAGTTCGTGGGGGAAGTGCCGCACCCGGTCGCCCAGGCCGACCTGGCCCAGCATGTCCGCTGCCAGTCGGACCGCGTTGCTCCGGCCGGCGACGTCGGCCCCGAACTGCACGTTCTCCAGGGCAGTGAGGCCGGGGAAGAGATTGAAGCTCTGGAAGACGAAACTCACGGTGTGGCGGCGGAAGCGCTGCAGCTCCCGCGGCGGGGCGGCCGTGATGTCCTGCCCGGCGATCCGGATCCGGCCCGCGCTCGGCGCGTCGAGCGCTCCGATCAGATGGAGCAGCGTGGTCTTCCCCGAGCCGGAGGGGCCCAGCACGACGACGAAGGCGTTCTCGTCCACGTGCAGGTTGACCTCGTCCAGCGCGGTGACGGTGCTCTGACCCACTCGATAACGGCGGCACACGTCATCCAGGTCGATCCGGGTGCCCGTCGCCGCGCGGCCGGTGGTGTCGGTCATGGTGTCCACGCCCGCCTCCTGACCCCGGTCCTCCCCGGCCGTTCGACGTCACCCGCTGCCGCGGTGAGGCGCTGCCAAGCCCCGTCCTGCTTCCCACCATGCGTACTCAGCCCGACCGTATGCCCCACGAGGGCAGCGCCCAAGGGCCGTTGGCCCCCAACCTCCTGCCGTTGGGCCCATGGGCTCGCGGCCTCACCGAGACGATGGCGACTGCGCGTCGCGCCCGCCCGGCAACTCGACGCAGCGCCGCTGATCAGCCCTGGAGCAGGCGTCGCCGGCGGGTCGGGCCCGGGAGCCACGCCCGGCCGGCCCGCCAGGCGAGGTCGGCCAGGAGCACAGTGGAGGCGGTGGCCAGGCAGATCGCCCACTGCGCGGCGCCGAGGGGACGATGTCGAAGACGCCCTGGGCGAACGGCGCCTGCACGACGACGACCTGAAGGGTGAGGACGGCGGCCAGGGAGATCCACAGGGTGCGGTTGTGCAACTGGTGCCGGCCCAGGACGGGGTCGTCCTCGCTGCGGGCGACGAGAATGTTGAAGAGCCGGCAGAGGACGAAGGTGGTGAAGGCCATGGTGGCCGCGATCGCGGCGTCGGTGAGCTGACGGGCCACGGCGAAGACGGCCACGGTGCCGGTGGCCATGACGGCGCCCGAACGGGTGATGGCGATCAGACGGCGGGCCCTCAGGATGCGTTCGCCGGGTGGGCGGGGCGGGCGGTGCATCACGTTGCCCCGTGGGGGATCGACGCCGAGGGCCATGGCGGGCGGCCCGTCCATGATGATGTTCACCCAGAGCAGCTGGATCGCGGACAGGGGGCGGGCAGTCCGGCCAGCACGGTCGCGAGCAGGGTGAGGATGGCACCGATGTCGGTGGACAGCTGGAAACGGACGAAGGTGACGATGGTGTCGCAGATGGAGCGGCCCTCGCGCACCGCGCGGACGGTCGTGGAGAAAGTCGTCGTCGGTGAGCACCGCTCCATGCCGTGCCGCTTCGCGTAGTTGACGACGCGCCGCCATTCCGCGATCTCCTCATCATCGGCATGGGTGAACCGGACGTGTCCTTCGACGAGGAGCCGTTCGACCAACTCGCGAGCCTTCGCCCGCCGCGGACGGGCGGCGGGGCGCTCGCTGTTCGACGGCGGAGGCTCGGCGGGCACCGGGCGGCTCACCGTGGTCGGCAGGCTCCGCATCGTCAGGATGGCGGCCATGGCAGAGGTAAAGCCGGCCGACCCCAGCGACCTCCGCACGGGCAGCGCCACCGCCCTTGTTCACCGTCACATGCCCACGGTCACCGTTCCACGGCCTCCAGCCCGCACCGCACCTCGTGCTCACCCACAAAACCGCAGGTCAGGAGCGCTTGGTGACCGGCTCAAGGATCGCCACGCACTCCACGTGATGCGTCATCGGAAACAGATCGAACGCCCGCAAGGTCCGCACCCGATACCCCCCGTCCCGGAAGTACCCCAGGTCCCGCGCCAGCGCAGCCGGATCGCAGGCCACATACGCGATCCGCCGTGCCCCCAGCGAGGCCAGATGTTCCACCGTCTTCTTGCCGGCGCCCGCCCGCGGCGGATCCAGGACGATCAGGTCGACCTCCGTGATGCCGGTGCGCGGAAGCACGCTCTCCACCTTGCCCTGCTCGATCCGCACCCGGTCGAAGTCGGCGAGGTTGTGCCGGGCGTCCTCGACCGCCCGCTTGCCGGACTCGATGCCGAGGACCGCGCCCTTCTCGCCGAGACGGTCGGCGAGGGCGCCGGCGAAGAGGCCGACCCCGCAGTACAGGTCCAGCGCCATCTCGCCCTTGCGCGGCAACAGGCCCTGCATGACCGCCTTGACCAGGGTGTCGGCGGCCATCGGGTGGACCTGCCAGAAGCCGCCGCTGCCCACCCGGTGGGTCCGGCCGTCGGCCCGCTCCCGCACGAAGGCGCGGCCGTGGACGCGGTGGATGCCGCCGTCCTTCTCCTCGACACGCATGACGGAGACGGGCCTGTCGAGCTCCACGAGGGGGAGGCGGGCGCCCGGACGGGGCTCCAGGATCACCATGCGGTCCTGGGAGCCGGTCGCCGCGATCGCGTCGACGGACGCCATGCCGGACCAGTCGCGCTCCTCGATGCCCAGCTCGCTCACACCCGGCGCCGCGATCATGCAGTGCTCGATCGGCTCGACCTCGTGGGAGCGGTGGCGGCGCAGACCGGCGTTGCCGTCGGCGTCGACCGCGTACTGGACGCGCGTCCGCCACTGCGGCACCTCGCCGGCCGGCAGCTTGTCGCCCTCGGCCGGCATCACCGTGCCGTCCCAGCCGACCTCCTCCGGCGTCAGCCCCGCGAGCCGCTGCAGCTGCTCGGCGATGACCTCGCCCTTCAGCCGGCGCTGCGCCCCCGGCTTGGCGTGCTGCCAGTCACAGCCGCCGCAGCGCCCGGGGCCGGCGTAGGGGCAGGGTGCCTCGATCCGGTCCTTGGAGGCCGAGAGCACCGAAACGGCGTCCGCGCGCAGGAAGCGCGCCCCCTCCTCGCCCTCCGTCACCCGTGCCACGACCCGCTCACCGGGCAGCGCGTGCCGCACGAACAGCACCTGCCCGGCGTCCGTACGGGCGATGCAGTGCCCGCCGTGCGCGACGGGCCCGACCTCGACCTCGTACTCCTCCCCGACCAGCGACTTCTTCTCTTCTGCCTGCATGGTGGGGTGACTCCAAGTACGAGGAAGGAAAACGGCCGGACAACAGCCCACCAGTCTACGTGGGTGCCGTCCGGCCGTTGACCAGTCGACGTCAGTGCTGCGTGCCCGAGGGCTCCTTGGACCGCTCCCCCTGCGCCGGACCGCGCCGCACCGAACCCGGCGCGTTCCACTCCTGCCGCTTGCGGGCCCGGACCTTCGCCGCCTCCGAGGACTGGAGCTGGTAGGGCACGGAGGTGACCATGATGCCCGGCGTGAACAGCAGACGGCCCTTGAGCCGCAGCGCGCTCTGGTTGTGCAGCAGATGCTCGTACCAGTGGCCGACCACGTACTCGGGGATGATCACGGACACCGCATCCCGCGGCGACTCCTTGCGCAGCCCCTTCACGTACTCGATGATCGGCCGCGTGATCTCGCGGTACGGCGAGTCGAGGACCTTCAGCGGTACGTCGATCCCGCGCCGCTCCCACTCCGCCTGCAGCGCCTTGGTCTCGGCCGGGTCGACGTTGACGGTGAGCGCCTCCAGCGAGTCCGAGCGCATCAGCTTGGCGTACGCGAGGGCGCGCAGGGTCGGGCGGTGGATCTTGGAGATCAGGACGACCGAGTGCACGCGGGACGGCCGGACGCTGTCGTCGCTCGGACCCTCGGGGGCCGCGATCTCTGCGGCGACGCGGTCGTAGTGCTTACGGATGGCCGTCATCGTCGCGTAGAAGATCACCATGCCGACCAGCGCGACCCAGGCGCCGTGGGTGAACTTCGTGACGAGGACGACGACCAGCACCAGGCCGGTGAAGAAGGCACCGAAGGTGTTGATGGCGCGGGACCGGATCATATGACGGCGCTTGGCCTGGTCCTTCTCCACGGCCAGGTGTCGGTTCCAGTGCCGGACCATGCCGGTCTGGCTGAGCGTGAAGGACACGAAGACGCCGACGATGTACAGCTGGATCAGACGCGTCGAGTCGGCGCCGTAGATCACGGTCAGAAGCGTGGCCGCGCCCGCGAGCAGCACGATGCCGTTCGAGAACGCGAGCCGGTCGCCGCGGGTGTGCAGCTGGCGGGGCAGGTAGCGGTCCTGGGCGAGGATCGAGCCGAGGACCGGGAAGCCGTTGTAGGCGGTGTTGGCCGCCAGGAACAGCACCAGGGCGGTGGCCGCGGCGAGGACGACGAAGAAGAAGCTGCCCTTGCCGAAGACCGCCTCGGCGACCTGCGTGATCACCGGGTTCTGGACGTAGTCCGCGCCGACCCCGACACCGTGCTTGAGCAGGTCGGTGGCCGGGTTCTCGGCCATACGGACCTTGGTCGTCAGGGCGAGCACGATGATGCCGCAGAACATGGTGACGGCCAGCAGGCCCATCGCGGCGAGCGTGGTCGCGGCGTTCTTCGACTTGGGCTTGCGGAAGGCCGGTACCCCGTTGGAGATCGCCTCGACACCGGTGAGCGCGGCACAGCCGGAGGAGAAGGCACGCAGCATCAGGAAGACCAGCGCGAATCCGGCCAGGCCCTGGTGCTCGGCCTTGATCGTGTACTGAGCCGTCGGTGCCTGCATGGTGTCGTTCAGGACCAGCCCGCGGAACGCACCCCACGCGATCATGATGAAGACGCCGCCGACGAAGACGTACGTCGGAATGGCGAAGAGCTTGCCGGACTCCTTCACACCCCGCAGGTTCATCAGCGTGAGCAGCACGATCACGGCGACGGCACACAGCACCTTGTGCTCGACCACGAACGGCACCGCCGAGCCCAGGTTCTCGATGCCGGAGGCGATCGAGACGGCGACCGTGAGGACGTAGTCGACGAGCAGGGCGCTGGCGACGGTCAGGCCCGCCTTGGGGCCGAGGTTGGTGGTCGCCACCTCGTAGTCGCCGCCGCCGCTGGGGTAGGCGTGCACGTTCTGCCGGTAGGAGGCGACCACGGTGAACATCAGCACGACGACCGCGAGCGCGATCCAGGGGCTGAAGTGGTACGCCGACACGCCCGCGATGGACAGGACCAGCAGCACCTCTCCGGGGGCATACGCCACGGAGGACAGCGGGTCGGAGGCGAAGACGGGGAGGGCGATGCGCTTCGGCAGGAGCGTTTCGCCCAGCCGGTCACTGCGCAGTGCGCGCCCGATCAGGATCCGTTTGGGCACGTCGGTCAGTTTGGACACAACAGGTAATCGTAGGCGTTCGAACGGGTGCCCAACCACCCTCCCCCACTCTCGACTCGCTCGAGCGAGGGGATCCCCATCCCTGCATCTGCTCTACGAGTGAAATCAGAGGCGGTCACCGCTGCGGATTCCGCACCGCGACGCGCCGTCATGTCTATATGACGAACACCCCCGTTTTCCCGCGCGTCACCGCCCAGTTGCCTGCCTCCAGGAGGTCCCATGCACGCGCACGCAGAGCTGATCGGCGCCGCGGCGACGCTCGTCGGCCTCGGAATCCTGACGCTGGTGAGCGTCCGGAGCATCAGCCGTCGCTGGGATCACAGGCGGCACGGCAACCGTGCACAGGGGTGCCGACGTCGTACCGCGCGTGTGTAGCTTGGGCGACGGTCTGAGACCCTGAGCTGAGCAGTAGATATCTGGACACCGGAAGGACGGTCGTGCACATCGTCATCATGGGCTGCGGAAGAGTGGGTTCCGCACTTGCCCAGACCCTGGAGCAACAGGGGCACACGGTCGCCGTGATCGACCAGGACCCCACCGCCTTCCGCCGCCTCGGCCCCGGGTTCGGCGGCCGCCGGGTCACCGGGGTCGGCTTCGACCAGGACACCCTCCGCGAGGCGGGCATCGAGGAGGCCGGTGCCTTCGCCGCCGTCTCCAGCGGCGACAACTCGAACATCATCTCCGCGCGCGTGGCCCGCGAGATGTTCGGCGTGGAGAACGTCGCGGCCCGGATCTACGACCCGCGCCGCGCCGAGGTCTACCAGCGCCTGGGCATCCCCACCGTGGCCACGGTCCGCTGGACGGCCGACCAGATGCTGCGCCGCCTGCTCCCCTCGGGCGCCGAGCCCCTGTGGCGCGACCCGACCGGCGGTGTCCAGCTGGCCGAGGTGCACGCCTCCGCCGCGTGGGTCGGTCACAAGATCAGCAGGCTCCAGGAGGAGACGGGCGTCCGCGTCGCATTCCTCACTCGCCTCGGCGAGGCGATCCTGCCCACCTCGCAGACGGTGCTGCAGGAGGGCGACCTGGTGCACGTGATGATGCGCACCGACGAGGTCGACAAGGTCGAGGCGTCCTTCGCCAAGGGTCCCGAAGAGGAGGGCGGTCACTGATGAGGGTCGCCATTGCCGGTGCCGGCGCGGTCGGCCGCTCGATCGCGGGCGAACTGCTGGAGAACGGCCACGAGGTCCTGCTGGTCGACAAGGCCCCCACGGCCATCTCGGTCGAGCGGGTTCCCCAGGCGGAGTGGCTGCTGGCCGACGCCTGCGAGATCACGTCCCTGGACGAGGCGGCGTTGCAACGCTGCAACGTCGTCATCGCCGCGACCGGCGACGACAAGGTCAACCTGGTCGTCTCCCTGCTCGCCAAGACGGAGTACGGCGTCCCACGCGTCGTCGCCCGCGTCAACAACCCCAAGAACGAGTGGCTCTTCAACGAGTCCTGGGGCGTCGACGTGGCCGTCTCCACCCCCCGCCTGATGTCGGCCCTGGTCGAGGAAGCGGTCTCGGTCGGCGACCTGGTCCGCCTCCTCCGCTTCAGCCACGGCGACGCGAACCTGGTGGAACTGACCTTGCCCGAGGAGTCGGCCCTGGCCGGCACCCAGGTCGGTGACGTCGAGTGGCCCGAGGACACCTCCCTGGTCACCATCATCCGCGGCACCCGAGTCCTCACCCCGACCCGCGACGACTCCCTGGAGCCGGGCGACGAGCTGCTGTTCGTGGCGGCTCAGGCACGGGAGGAGCAGCTGGAGGACCTGCTGTCGGTGCGAAAGGAAGACAGCGAACCCACGGAGTGACTAGGCACCCCTCCCGCTGACCCCCCGGAGGGCGTCGGCTAGGGTTTGGTCCGCATAAACATCCAAACCCCTGCCC